>JADJMD010000016.1 GCA_016709765.1 Ignavibacteriales bacterium | reverse complement strand
GATCCCATTGTTTTTTTGTGTAATGCTTAAAAAACTTTTCAAACAGATCATTTCCTACTTGATTAACAATTATATCTTCTGAGTTTAAGATTGGAAATCTTTTTTTTTACACTTTCAAAATACTCTTTTACTTCTTCATCTGTTTTAAGATTTAATTTGTAGAGGTTGTTTATTGTAATTCTATTTATCGGAATTGGATATAACTCATCTCCAATCTTAGCTAAAACTCTATGTTCGTACGGAATCCATTTGGTAAACAGTGATAGATATTCAAATACTTCTTTACTGTTTGTGTGAAATATATGCGGACCATAACGATGAACTAAAAATTCCATATTCATCATATTCATCGTAAGCATTTCCTGCAATGTGATTCCGCTTTTCAACAATTAAAACTTTTTTATTTAATTGCGATGCTAATCTTTCAGCCATAACAGAACCTGCAAAACCAGCGCCGACTATTAAGTAATCGTACTTCATATGCTCAATATTTTATTTCTTTTTACAAAAACAAAAAATCCTAGTGTTACAAAAGTTTCAGTTATAAGTACAGCTATGGATGTTCCTATTTCAAAATAAATTGGCACGAGAATAAAAGTTAAAGTTAGATTTAGTACCGCAGCAATAAATAAAATAATTGAAAAACTTTTGTGTTTATTTAATGGCAACATTGTTTGAATTCCTAAAACATTACTTAGAAATATTACTAAAGGCAGCCATGCAATTATCCTTAAAACTAAAATAGAGCTTTGATATTCTTTACCCAGCACAATATTAACAATTGGTTCAGCAAAATGAATAACGTTATCGAAATAATAACTGCACCGACAGCTAAAGCTAATTTTAAATAATTTTTTATTAAAACTTATAAAGCGATCATATGATTCGCTAAGCATTTTGTTTACATATGGAAAAACACTTTGGGACATTGGTGATAATATACCTTGAAATGCCATTCTAATTTTATCTGCGGCAGCATAGTACCTTACTACATTTGCAGGAGCGAATAATCCGAGTATAAAAACATTTGAAGTTGTGTATAAATTAATTGAAACTGTTGATAGGAAAAGATTCCAGCCGCTTTTAAGCTGTTGCCTAATTAATTCTTTAGATGGGAAAGTATATTTTATCCCAAATTTAGATAAAGCGAATTGTAATCCGACTATTCCAATTACAAATTGCGTTAATGTATTTAAACCGGCATATTTTATAAAATCACTTTCGAATTAATGATTACAAAAATTAAAATCGTTGTAATAAATCTAACCGAAACAGAAATTATTAAAATATATTTCATCCGCTCAATACCCTGATAAAACCAGAGAGGGAACAATGCTGTACCAAGCACACTGAAAAATGAGACAATAAATAAGATTAAATTTTCCTTAAAGATTGGAACAGTTAAAACAATAATAAAAAATATTACACTTGATAAAACAAAAGCAACATTTTAATGGTAAACACTGATGAAAATATTTCTGAAACACTTTTCGTATTTTCTCTGTTAACTGATATTTCCTGAGTTGCGGAAAGATTGAAACCGTAATCGGTTAAGATTGTAAAATAAGTCGCAAATGCCGTTGCAAAATTTACCAATCCATATTTTCCGGTCCCAAAACCCGGACTAAATATGGCAGAGTAATTATTGGGAAAATGTAATTTGATATTTGAAGGATAGATAGCGATGTAAAGTTTTTAAATAAAACCTGATTGGATTGTATTTTTGAAATATGTGTTTCAAAATATTTGTTGTATTATTTTAAGCCAGATTTCAGGATTTACATTTTGTCGTCCGCTCCAAACTTCAAAATGCAAAATATTTCCTCAACACTCTCGCCCACTTTGGCAATCACTCCGCCTGTTTTAAGTTTATCACCTTCCTTAACAAACACTTCCGCAAGATGCCCATAAACAGTTCTGTAATTTCCTTTATGACTTACAATTAAAACTGTACCGTAGCCCGGCAGCCATTCCACAGCAGAAACAACACCTTCAGCAACACATCTAACACTCATATCGCCGCTGGCTCTTAAATCAATTCCATAATTTACAGTTAGAGTTTTTAATTTTGGATTTAGTGATTCACCAAATTTTCTAACAACTTTAGATTTAGAGATTGGCCAGTTTAGTTTTCCTTTAACTCATCAAATGATGTGAACTTTGATGTTGAAAGATCAAAAGGATAATCTTTGTTTCAATTTCCTTTTTGTTTTTGTTTCTTTGGAAACTACCGTTTCTTTATTTTTTAATTTTAACGCTTCTTCCTCTTCTCTTTTACGTTTTGCCTCAGCTTCTTCAACCATTTTAACAATCAAGTCTCTTATTTTCTGCTCTGATTTTCTTTATCGCTAACACTTTTAGCAATTTTCTTCTTGTCTTTTTTTATTTCCGCAAGAATTGATTTTTGATCTTTTAATTTTGCAGAAAGTGATTTTTCTTCAACTTCCTTTTGTTTTGATAATTCCTGCTTTTCTTTTTCTCTATGATGAGTTTTTCTTTTGCCTTTATAAGCTCTTTTTTATTTTCTTCAAGCTTAACAAGATCTTTTGTCGACTAACTGAAAATCTTTTTTAGATATTCCAATCTTACAACAGCCTGCTGAAATGAATTTGCATCAAGAATAGTTTCCAGTTCAGTATGCGTGCCATTTTTATAAGTTGCTGTAACGTACTTTGCATAATTTTTTTGCAGTATGTCAATTTCATTTTCAATAGAGGCGATGTTTGATATACTTTTATTTATTTCAATTTCTTTTTGTTCTTCTTCTCGGCGAAGATTGGTAAGAAGTTTATTTACAAGAAAATTTTGTTTGCTGATGTTATCAAGATCTTCTAATGTTTTTTTTTCTTTTTTTTTTTTGTGCAAGTTCATTTTCAAGACGAGAAATTTCATCCTTTAATTTATTCAGTTCTTCCTTGCGAGTATCTATTTGGCTGGTTTGAGCGTATGATTCTAAAGTAAAAGTGAGAAATGAAAAGAACAGGATGTAAAAAACTAATTTTACCATTTTATGATTGTGGCATCATCCGGAATTTTAAAATCTATAAAAATACTATTCTTGTTTACACTAATCTTTTTATAATCAATACTGATCTTCTGTTCATCTTTTTTTATTTTCTATGGCGATCTTATAAGGCACGGCAACGTTTTCCAACAATTCAAAATCAGAATATTTTCCTTGCAGCATCAAAGCATCATCTAACCCAAAAAGCTGATATTCAGTAATTCCCAATTGTCTTACATCAACTTTATAAATAGTTTTATTTGTGCGTGCGGAATCGAGATAAGTAAGTACATATCTATCATCTTCAACAAAATAGTTATCGGGAGCTCTGTAAAGATTGCTAGTTAGATTTACAGAACCAACAAACGCATCGAGCAAATCTTCAAACGAAAGATTGATGCGAAAAATACTTTGCAGCGCATCGGAATTTACGGCGCCAACGTAAGCTGTGTTTTTCAGTGCATCGTAAAATGTGAACTTATCTTTGGTAACAAGTGCTTGAGCAAGTTCAATTCCAAACGGACCCATAATTGTTAAATAAATTGAATCCGGTTTTTGCAAAACAATTCTAAATGTTGCACTATTATCCATCGAAGGCGTATTTACGAAGATAGTTCCAGTGCCCTCAAAGTTTTTTATTTTTCTTCTGTTTGCTTCAAGTTTATTTGTTAATCTTTCGGATGGAAGCAGTTCAAACTCTTCTGTCGGCTGAGATGGCACACAACCATTAATAAGAATTAGTATATTAGATAAAAATAGAATTATTAAACTTAATTTTTTCAAATCGCACCTTTATCAATTTTATTTTGTATTTCAATTTTTGTAGGATCAAGCTCAAGAGATTTTTTCCACAACTTAATTGCCTGATCTTTATTCCCAAGTTTAGATTCAATATCTGCAAGATGATCTAACATCACAGCACTTTCACCACCAAATTTGATAGCTTTTTCTAAATTCAATTTTGCTTCGGTGTAATTGCCAAGCATAAAATAAACCCAGCCAATAGTATCAAGGTAAGATGAGTTTAGGGAATCCTCTTTCACAGAAATCTTTACCATTTTTAATGCGCGTTCAAGTTGAATATTTCTTGTTGCAAAAGAGTAGGCATAGTTGTTACTTAGTAAAGGATCATCTGGTTTTAATTCAAGTGCGCGCTCATACAAACTATCGCTTTTTTCAAATACTTCCATACCGTTATAAATCATTGCAAGTGTTCCGATCAATTGCGCATCGTCGGGTTCAATTTCCAATGCTCTATTAAGATAAAATATTGCTTTATCATCTTCTTTTAGTTGATTTAGAGTAAACGCATAGGCTGAGAGAGCAGTTATATCTTTTGGATTTAGGATTGTAGCTTTCTTTAAATACTTTTCTGCTTCTTCGTGTTTAGATTGCTGCGCTAATGATAATCCTAAAATTAGGTTAACATAAAAATCTTCCTGAAATGTTAAAATGGCTTCGCTCATTACAACTTCAGCTTCATCATATTTTTTATTATCAAAATACAATCCACCAAGTCTTATCCATGCGGCAACATTCCAGTTTGCATTTTTGTGACAAATTTAAAATTCTCAATCGCAACAGAATCATCACCCTGGCTTAATGCGATTGCACCCAGATACATTTTGATCTGCCAATCTGTTGTGTCCTTATCAAGCTTGGTAAAAAATGATTTTGCAATTGGCAGCACAGTTGAATCTGTAATTGCTTTATTAAAATAGTTTGCGCCAATATTAATTTTTGCATCTAAATTAACATCCGGCTGATCCAGCAGGTAATCAAATTCTTTAGAAGCACCAGCCCAATCATCTTTACCTAATAGTAATTTTGCTTTTGTTTCTCGTGCTTCAAGATCGTACGGCATTATCTCAATGATTTCATCAATAAGCGGAATACCTTCATCATATTTTTTTAGCTTTTAAATAGAATTCAACAAGCATTTTCTTTAACGGGATATTTGCAGGATCAATTGCCTGAAGCTTTTTAACAGCATTTATTGCTTCATCATTATTCCCCAATCTTTCCTGAAGCTCCGCTATCCTTGTAAGCACAGACCAATCAGGACCGAGCTGCATTAAAATTCTGTTATATAATTTTACAGCTTGCAATGGTTTATCATCTTCGTACAATCGTGCTAATTTATAATTCATTTCGATGTTAGATGAATCAATCTCAATAGCACGTTCAAGAATTTTTATTGCAGATACTTTCTGATTTCCATAATTAAAAATATCAGCAAGCAAATCTAAATATTCAATCTTTGTTGAATCCATCGAAACAGCGTTAAGCGCATAAGTTAATGCAGGTGCAAGCTTATTTAAATAAACATAATTTTTTGCAAGCGAGTAATAAAGTCCGGCGGATGAATCGTACATCAACGCTTTTTCATATTGCCCAGCTGCGGCTTCATAATTTCCCTGAGATTCAAAAACTCCACCATTAATAAAAAAATTCAAGAGCTTTTTTCTTCTGCTGTTCACGGGTTAAAACTGTTTTTTTATCTTCGCTTTTTTCTACATTTGTGGTTGATGAACCTGAACAATTAATTAGGAAAGCAGATAATAATAAAACAGGAATAAATATGTAGAGAATATTTCTTTTCACGGTTGTGAATATATTATTGCAGTGTTGTAATAACAAGGCTATTTAAGCTTGTATCCTGCTAAAATTTGAAAACTTAAGCATCTAAGTAGTAACTTTGCATAAAAAAAAATTTATGGAAATATTTGATTTAGCCATAGCCTACGATTGGGAGTTTGATGTTGAATTTGTTTCAGCTATCGAAAAAACGCTTCAGCAATTCGGGCTTTCAACTTATGTTATCAATTATAAGAACATTGCGGACGTAACTGAAAAAGTAAAACATCGTAAGCTAAGTTTTGGATGTTTATTGGATAGAGCCTCGGATGTTGATGATAATTTTATTGAGCTGAATAGAATTCTTACAAAACGGAATACTTATGTTTTTAATCCCCACAAGCTTATTGATCACGCAATTGATAAAGCAAATATGCACCTGGAATTTATTACAGCGGGATTAAATGTTCCGCATTCCATTATTATTACACCGCACAATCAATCAAAAGAAATTTTTATTTCTATTGACGATCTTGAAACGCTCGGCAGACCTTTTATTATAAAACCTTGCAACACAACCGGCGGTGGAATGGGCGTTGTTACCGGAGCGGAATCACTAAAAGAAGTTTTACACGCCAGGCAAAAACACAGCAACGATAAATATCTGATTCAGGAAAAAGTTTATCCTAAAATTTTAGATGATAAACGAGCTTGGTTTAGATGTTATTGGGCTTTTGGTAAAGTTGTATGTGTTTGGTGGGATGATGAGACACATATTTATAATGAGCTAACTGAATCTGAAGTGCAAAAGTTTGGATTAAAAAAACTTTTTCAGATAACAAGAACAATTCATCGTTTAACACAGCTTGATTTTTTTTCAACTGAGATTGCACTTACAACTAAAAATAAATTTGTTGTTATTGATTACGTTAACGATCAGTGCGATATGAGATTAAAATCTCTGCACATTGATGGAGTGCCGGATAATATTGTACTGGAAATTATAAACAACCTTAGATTATTTGTTGCAAAAGAAAAACGCTTAAACCGATGAGGAAAAAAATTATACTAATCTATTTATCCATAACCGTTTTTATTTTACTTCTTGGCGGATATTTTTTTCTTTACAACATCTATGGAAGTGAAGTTAGGCGAACACCCGAAAACTTTTTTGCGCAAACTTCATCCGAAATGAAAATTGAAGTTGTTCCAATTAACGCAATGGGTAAAAAAGCGTGGTTTAGAAAATCATCCGCAGATTTTGATATTGTTGAAGGAATGGATTTGATTGAAATTACCGAGTACAATAAAGAATCCGGATTTATTAAGATTAAATCAAAAGGTAAAGCAGGTTTGGTGGGAATTAAAATTAAATCCCAGCATTCCTTACTGCCGGAATATATTGAGATTGAAATACTTGCTTTAAGTGTTTAATATCAAAGCATCAAATAAAGAAAATTTTAAGAAAAGGAATCTTATGAAAATGTTTATATTTTTTCCTTATTATTTGACTATTGTGCTACTTACTGCTATTAATATTCATCCACAGCTTGATAACGACGAAAAGATAAAAACAGCGAGCATACAACAATTATTTGAAAACAGAAATGAAAAGGAAAAAAAAGTTTCGTCTAATTTATTTTATCAACTATTGAATATAAAAGAGGAATTCTTGAAAATAAAAACGAATCAACCTTAATAAACAACCTAAAATCCTCTAGACCATTATGTCAATTTTATGAAAATAAAACACTTATCAAATTAAGGCTCACTGAGAAAGACACAATGAATATTGGTGAAGTTATTAAGGAGTTAAATGCTCTCGATTGTATAATTATGAAAATATATCCTGGTTATAAAAATTATATTCAAATAAGCGTATGGATGGATTATAATTCTATTTATAAAATTATTTATAATGATAAAGTAAAGTTCTTGGAGTCACAGAAAAAGTTAAGATTTAATTAAATTATTAATAATGGTGATCAAGAATTAAAAAGTGCTTTTGTACGTTCTAATCAAAGGCTCTCACGGTCGCACCGTGACAGAAAAGACCTATCTTTAATCCTTAAAAACAAAGCATCAAACAATATTTATTTCTATTTTGCAGTTAAGTTTTTATTCCACACGAGGAAATATGAAAAAGTTTAAAGCATTATTTATAATCGCAATTTTATCCTTACAACTGGCTTACGCACAAGGCACAGCCGGTGAAAGCGCAAAGTTTGAATATCGACATCTAATCGATATGCCGACTGCAGGAATTATGGAACGCGGATCAGTTGGGTTAACAACAGAACTTTTACCTTTTGGTACTCTAATTGCAAAAGTTGAAGCAGGAATTTTTGAAAATATTAGTATCGGTTTATCTTACGGCGGCTCTAACATTATAGGTTCCGGTGAACCGGACTGGTATCCTTTTCCGCCGGGTGTAAATTTTCGTTTTCGCGTAATGGATGAATCAATCCTTATTCCCTCTTTAACACTTGGTTTTGATACGCAAGGCAAAGGCGAATATTTTAAAGATGAAAAAAGATTTGAAATAAAAGCTCCCGGAATTTTTGCCGCCGCAAGCAAGAACTTTGGTTTGCTTGGTTATTTAAGTTTACACGGAACCGTTAATTACACTGTTCTTGAAGATAAAGATGGCGATAATTTTGTAAATCTTATGATAGGCGCTGAAAAAACTTTGGGCAGTTCATTTTCGTTTTTGATTGAATATAATTTTGCGTTAAATGATAACTCTACAAATAAATTTGGAAACGGAAAAGGCTATTTAAATCTTGGTTTGCGATGGTCTATTGCAAATGGAGTTACTGTTGGATTTGATTTACGGGATTTGCTAGAAAACAAAAAATGGAATCCAAGATCCGCAGACCGTGCTTTGGTAATTGATTTTACACAGAAGATTTAGGCTTGCATTTTATAGGTTTTATTTCGCCAAGACTCTCAATTTTATTGGATAGCTCGGAAAAGTCATCTCGAAGGAGTCTTCGACTGAGAAATCTAAAAATTAGTAAAGAACAGATTTCTCCCTTCGGTCGAAATGACACAATAATTTCTGTCATTGCTTCTTTAAGATTCATAGTAATTTTATTAATATAGAACTGTTTTGGATTTAGGACAACATCGTTTACTCAATTATACACTTAAGTTTTTAACGCATCGTTTTTATCTGATCTGGTACGTATTTATTCCTTTTTTTAAGGCTCGATATTTGCAAATTTTTAAGCAGTTGAATCAAAGAGGTGTTAAAATGAAAAAGTTTAAATTAGTTTTTTTCGCATTCCTTCCTGTTCTGCTTTTAAATCTTACAGGATGTTACACGCAAGTTGCATCAAGAGATGATTACGGCAACTGGAATCGTGCTGAAAATAAACCATATTACGATTATCAAGATGAATATGATACAACAGCAGATTCTTATGAAGATGAAGAATACGCTTATGATGATAATGAAGATTCATATTCAGAAAGCTATGGAATTGAAACCAGTTACTCATTTTACGGCTATCCCTCATACAGAAAATATTTCTGGGGATATCATCCTGCAGTTTCTATAGTAGTTGGCAGCAGCTGGTATTATGATCCATGGTGCTGGGATCCTTGGTATCCAAGTTACTGGAGTTATCCATCACCATTTTGCTACTATCCAACCTATTGGTATTCACATAATTACTACGGCTGGTGGGATCCATATCCATACTACGGCGGATATTATTCATCTACTTATAAATACAGATCAAATGATGGTTATAAAATCAGAAATAATTCCGGAATTAGAAATAGCGGGGGAAGAGATAGAAACTTAGTAACCACACGTGATGGAAATGGAACATCAACTGTTAGAGATCAACTTAAAAATAGAGAAAGACAAATTGTTTCTGGTCGTGACGAAATAAAACGTGAAAGAACGGGATTACGAGATAATACAAGAAATGTTACTCGTGATGGATTAAATACAAATAGAGACAATGTTAATACCCGTACAAAAGATAATATTCATAAAGATGTTGAACGAACTCGCACAACACGAAATAATGATGTTATCAAAAGAGATGATACCAGAACTAAAAAAGATACTCAACTTGATCGTGATACGCGTAAAAAAACGAATGATACTCGCATCAATAATGAAAGAAAAAATCCTAACATAAACAGGAATAATGATACTCGTAAAAATGAAACAAAGAGAAATGAAGTTAAGAGAGAAAACAGGAATACTCCTCCAAAAGTAAACAAGACACCTACAAATAAAACTCCAAATAGGACTTATACGCCTCCAAAAACTAACAATACACCAAGGAGTTACACTCCGCCGAGGACTAATACAACATCACCGCCAAGAGGCAATACAAATTCAAGTCCGCGTGGTAATACCAACAGTGGTGGTAACAGCGGCAGTGGAAATAGAGGCAGTAATGATTCGGGAAGAAGAAGGTAAATAAAATGAAAAACACTATTAAGTTGTTTGCATTTGTAATAGTACTTAGCTTTTACACAACCGGATGTT
This sequence comes from Ignavibacteriales bacterium, assembly GCA_016709765.1. NCBI lineage: Bacteria > Pseudomonadati > Ignavibacteriota > Ignavibacteria > Ignavibacteriales > Ignavibacteriales bacterium. Next base: position 193,124 of record JADJMD010000016.1, on the reverse strand, counting down.
ACACAATAGTATGGGATCCGAGAGAAGAATTTCCTGACACAGAAAATTCATCTGAAAGCAGCAGCGGCGATTTTTATGATTACGATTATTATGGCGGATATGTAAGTTATTATGAAGCTCCCTGGTGGATTCCACCGGTCGTATACATTACAAATCCCGATGGAACTACTGATAGAGTTCAAACAAAAGATAGGAACAACGGAAGAAGCTCCGATACTGAAACAATTAGGAATAGTAACGGCAGAGGAAATACAGATCGTAACCCCGGAATTAATACTGGAACAACAACGACTACTACCACGACAACTACAAATTCTGGAAGCAGCAACAATTCAAATGTTGTAAATACTCCACCACCAACAAGAAATACAGGTTCTGATAGTTCCACTAATTCAACAAACTCGACATCAAACACAAGAAATTCTGGAAGCAATGAAAACCGAAATAGCTCTTCAGGTTCCAGAAATTCCGGCAGCGGCAGGAGATAAAAATGTTAAAGCACATTCTAAAAATATTCAGTGCGATTTTATTATTATTTATAACATCAACAAACGCACAGAATTATAATGATGCAATTCGTCTTGGTTTCCCCGGATTAGGTTCAAATGCAAGAGCACTTGGAATGGGCAATGCATTTAATGCTTTAAGTGATGATGCATCGGCTTCTTACTTTAATCCTGCAGGTTTTGGACTACTAAAAAAAATGGAACTTTCCAGCGGATTAAGTTTTACAAATTATGATAACACAACAACTTTTTTTGGTAATGAAACAAATGATAACACAACAAACACAGCATTAAATAGAATTAGTTTTGCATTACCCTTTCCAACTTATCAAGGTAGTTTGGTTTTTGGATTATCATATCACAAATCAAAAGATCTTACGAGCATTGTTAAGTTTGATGGATTTAATGCTGGTACAAATTCTAAAATCCAGAGTTTGTTAGATACCAACATTCCCTACGATCTTTTTTTAACGGATGATAATTATAATACAATAATAAATGGAAATCTAAACCAAAGTGGAAGTATTCTTAATTCTGGTGGAATAAATAATTGGACATTTTCCGGTGCAATTGAGGTACAGAAAAACTTATTTATTGGTGCTAATTTAACTGTTGTTAACGGCAGTTTTGAATCGAATAATGATTACTATGAAGACGACACAAGAAATGTTTATCAAGGTGAAACTGCTACCGGTGAACCACAGACTACAGATTTTAGAACTTTTTATCTAAACAATACAATTAAATGGGATATTAGCGGATGGGATGCCAAACTTGGCTTTCTTTATCAATACGAAGATGTTGCAAGATTTGGTGCAACGGTTCAGTTACCAAAAACCTATTCAATTGATGAAGAGTTTTTAGTAAGTGGATCAAGCGAATTTGCAACTACATCTTACACTCTTCCTTCCGATTACAGTGATAAAGTTGCTTATGATATAATCACTCCATTTGAATTAACCGGTGCGGCCGCTGTAAATCTAAAAGGGATTATCGTAAGTGCTGAAGCGACATTAATCGATTACTCACAGTTAGAATTTAAAGACTCACAAGATGGACTTTCGTCAAGTTATGTCGCCGATGTGAATAAAGAAATAAAGGATATTTTAAGATCAGTATTAAATTATAATGTAGGATTTGAATACACAGTTCCAACTGTTGGATTAAGAATCCGTGGTGGATTTTTAACTCAAATGTCTCCGTTCAAGGATGATGTTTCAGATTTTAATCATAAATATCTAACAGGCGGATTAGGATTTTTAGCTGATGGAAATATTGGAATCGATATTGCCTATGCTTACGGCTGGTGGAAAGATATTGGGGATAATTATGATTCTAATGTTTCAAGAACTTTTCAGGACATTAAAGTTCACAATGTAATGCTAACTACAACTTTAAGATTCTAATTATATTTTAATTGATTAACGAATCAAAGCACCATATTTTCGATATGGTGCTTTTTTTTATTTAAACGGAGTTAGTTATTCAGGGAATCATTTCAAGATCAGAAAGCAAAGATCTGTATGTGTTTTCAGAAAAAGATCACACACTTATCAGATGCTCTCTGAAGGGAAAATTTAAAAAAGATTTTAATCTTAAAAAGGATAAACTTTTTAATAGGGATTTTGCTGCTGTTGGTGATTCCGTTCTTTATGATGTAAATGATGATGGCACAGGTGTTATTTATGAAATACTTCCACGAAAAAATTTTATATCCCGTAAAGCAATAAAAACACGCGGCGCAAGTTTCCGTGGTGAAAGACTTGAACAGATAATAGCATCAAACCTAGATAATATTTTTGTCGTAACAAGCACATTAGAGCCTGATTTTAATAACAAAACACTTGATAGATTTTTAGTTGCTTGTGAAAGTTCACACATCAAAACAAATATCATCATCAATAAAACTGATCTTGCAGAAGAATCTGCACTTGTTGAATGGGCTAATCTTTACAAAAAAATTGGATACAGAGTTTTTCTTACATCGGCAAAAAATTATTCCGGATTTGTTGATCTTGCAAAATATTTAAAGGGTAAAAAAAATCTTTTTTGGGGACAATCCGGAGTTGGTAAATCATCTTTACTAAATCTTCTCTATCCAGATTTAAATCTCAAAGTTGGCGAGATAAGCAATTACACATCAAAAGGAACTCACACTACGGTTACAAGTGTTATGATTTTTGTGGGTGAGACCACTTATATTATCGATACTCCTGGAGTCCGGGAGATTGATCCGTTTGGAATTAGGAAAGAAGATTTGGGACATTACTTTAAAGAATTTGAAAGCTTTATCAGCAAATGCAGATTTAATACCTGTACTCATCATCACGAACCTGACTGCGGAGTAATAAATGCGTTAGAAAGTGGCGATATTTCGTATGAAAGATATGATAGTTATCTGCGAATTTTAGACACAGTTGAAAAAGATATGAATTTCTAGTCCTCTTTTTATGAACTTTTAAAGTAATAACTTAATTTTGTTATAGAAAACAATAGAGATATATGAGCAACACTTCACAAATAACGGCAAATACTGCAAACGATTTATCTGAAAATCTAAGCGATCCTAATAAAGTTTTTTTTAGTTATGCTGCCAAGATCAGCGCATTAAAGTTTACTTTGCTGCTTGATCATTTTGCCGCAAAAGCAGATGATGTTTTTTATTACTCTGAACCTGATGAGAATATTTCATTTTTGTCGTTTGAAATTCTTAACAAGCAATCTTTTAATTTTGATAATTATGAATTGCTTGCAAGAGAGATATCGATTTTAAAAAGTAAATTGGTTTCAAATCATAGTGAGTTTGATAAGTTTAATCTTCCGATATTCATTACCTCTGCAAAATTTCCTGTTAATAAGAATTCTGATGAGTGGAATGATTTTAACGACATCGATTTTATTGTTCCGAAAATAATTCTATTTCAACATTCTGGAACTTGTTTTATTATCTCAAACTTTTTCTCGGAAAGTTTTTCACATCATGAAAATTTTAGTGAATTTCTTGAACGCGAAACAGAGTTAATTTACAATCTTGAAAATCGCTTGCATGAAAGCAGCAGCGATCGAACAATTCTTAAAGATGTAAATAGTTTAAATGATTTTGAAAACTGGGAAACACAAATTGATTCTGTTGTTAATGAAATAAAACGTGAAGAGATTGAAAAAGTTGTAATTGCTCGCAGGGTTGAAAATGAATTAGACTCAGAAATTAACTGGCAGAAAACAATTACAGAATTGAATGTTAGATATCCATCGTGTACAAATTTTTTATATAAATCAGGAAAATCTATTTTCTTTGGCTCAACACCTGAAATATTAATAAAATATTCCGGCAATACTTTTTTCACTGAGGCTTTGGCTGGATCAATAATGCGAGGTAAAGACCCTGTTCAGGATAAACAATTGGAAGATGAACTTTTAAAAAGCGATAAAAATAATATCGAACATGAAGCAGTAATCGATTACATTAAAAAATCTATTTTTAATTATGTTGATAAAGTTGAAATTGATGAGAATCCCGTTGTTAAAAAATTACCAAACATTCAGCATCTTCAAACATCGGTTACAGGAACATTAAAATCAAAAGATGAAATATTTAAAATTATTTCCTCACTGTTCCCTACTCCAGCAGTTTGCGGTATTCCAAAAGAACAATCCTTAAAAATGATTGAGAAAACTGAAGCATTTGATCGAGGTTTGTTTTCAGGTATTATTGGATGGTTTAATGCAGATAATTATGGAGAATTTTTTGTAACTATTCGTTCAGCATTAGTAAAAGATAACAAACTTTACGCTTATGCCGGCTGTGGAATTGTTGAAGGCTCTGATCCAAAAGAGGAATTTGAAGAGACACAATTAAAATTGAAACCAATACTATCGTTATTCAATAATGCTGATAAAAATTAATCGTAATGGATTTTGGGCAAACATTTTTTTTGATCAGCTAGCTGAGTGCGGTGTTAAACATGCTTGTATCTCCCCAGGTTCAAGAAGCACCCCACTTACTTACGCACTTTCACAAAATAAAAAAATAAAGTCCTACGTCATTATTGATGAAAGAACCTCAGGATTTTTTGCGCTTGGTATTGCAAAAAAAACTAACGCCCCTGTTTTAATAATTACAACATCAGGCACTGCAGCTGCTGAATTATACCCGGCAATAATTGAAGCATATCAAAATAGAGTTCCATTAATTGTTTGCACTGCCGATAGACCGGCTCGCTTACGCAACACAGGGGAAAATCAAACTATTAATCAAGATCATCTTTATCATAATCATGTAAGGTTTTTTTATGATTCCGGGTTACCAAACATCAATTTAAAAAAGATTAAAGGATTAAAAACAGCCGCCATAAAAGCGTTTGATATTTGCAGTTATCAAAATGTTGGACCAGTTCATTTCAACTTTCCATTTGAAAAACCACTTGAACCAAATTCTTTTACTGATGAAATTGAAGAAAATATGTTATTAGAGTCTTTGGCTGATGAGATTAAAGAAATAAACGCAAATAAATCATCGATTATTAATGAGCCATCTCTAAAACTGGTTGTCAGCCTCCTAAAAAAACAAGTTGCCGGATTGATAACAGTTGGTCCTGGAAATTTTAGTGATCAATTTTATGATGAACTTGAAAATTTTTCAATTAAGTTCTCTTTACCCGTTTTTGCCGATGCCTCCAGCAGTTTAAGATTTAGATCTAAATCATTTTCAAATCTTATTTCAAATTATGATGCGCTTTTAAGAGATGAATCTTTTTTTAAAATATTTTCTCCTAAATTTGTTTTACATTTTGGCAGACCACTCACATCTCCAAAATTAGAAGAGTATTTTTCTTTAGTTAAACCTAAGGGATTTACTATTAATAATTTTGCAGATGTTTACGATCCTTCGCCCAAGTTTAGATTACTAAAAAGCAGTAAAGAAGTATTTTTAAATACTCTGATTAATCTTGTTAGCACAAATCAAAATGATTTTTCGAAAGGTCTAAAAAATCTAAAATATTTGGATAGACAAATTGAAAATATCAAATCTAAAATCTTTACAATCTCAAAAAAAATAAATGAAACCGGTGTTCTGTTAAATGTGATTGATTCAATACCGCCGGATTCTAATTTAATGATCGGAAATAGTATTCCAGTTCGTGATCTTGATTTTTTTGCATCCGCGGTAAATAAAAATATTAATGTTTATCAAAACAGAGGTGCAAGCGGGATAGATGGTATTACTTCAACAGCATTAGGAATTTGCGCTAAATCAAAAAATCCCACTTATCTTGTTATAGGTGATTTATCTTTTTATTATGATTTAAATAGTTTATGGATTGCTAAACAATACAATATTCCATTAATCATAATACTAATTAATAATAATGGCGGAGCAATTTTTAGATTTATTCCCATTGTTGAACATAAAAATATTTTTGAAAAATATTTTTTAACACCTGCAAATATTTCTTGTAAAAAACTAACCGAGGCTTTTGAGATTGATTTTAAGGAATTAAAAACACAGCAGGATATTGTTAATCATATAAAAGTTTCATCTGTTAGAAAAAAACCGGTTGTGTTTGAAATTAAAACTAATTCGGAATATTCTCTATCATTAAGAAAAAAATATTGGAAAAAAGTTAATAAGTTTGTAGAAAATTATTCAGAGGAGTTATGAAGATTGATGTTAATGGTGTAAAAATAAATTTAGAACATCTTAAACCAATTGATAAATCAAAAGACTGTATTTTATTTTTACACGGATTTACAGGCTGTGCTGAAGATTGGTTTCCTGTTTTTGAACAAATGCCCGATAAATATAATTACATTGCAATGGATATAGTTGGACACGGAAAAAGTGATGCGCCAGGTGATACAACTAAGTACAATGTGGAATCTTTACTTGAGCAGATCAAATTTATAAAAGAGCATCTTACCAAAGAAAAAATATTTCTTTTGGGATATTCAATGGGCGGAAGGATTGCGCTTAGTTATGCTTCCATTTACCCGGATGATTTAAAAGGAGTAATTCTTGAAAGTTCATCTGCTGGAATTAAAAACGAAGAAGAGCGACAGAAAAGATATGAGGAAGATTTAAAAATTGCCGAGTTTATCGCAACTCATACTCTTGAAGAATTTATTGAGATGTGGCAGGATCAGGAAATATTTAACACTCAAAGAAGATTTTCAAATGATAAGTTGAAAAAAATAAAAAAGAAAAAAGCTTCTGGCAGTAAAATCGGTTATGCAAATTCTCTAAAGGGTTTTAGCACAGGGATTATGCCCTCGGTTCATGATAAATTGAAAAAGATGCCACTTAAAGTTTTACTTATAACCGGAGATCTTGATAGCAAGTTTACCGGAATAAATGCGAGACTTGCTAAAAGATTTTTTAAAGCAAAACATAAAATTGTTCGTAACTCCGGACACAATACTCATCTTGAAGATTCTAAAAGATTTATTGAAATAGTTTTAAATTATTTAGGACAATTTTAATCAAGGATTTATTATGACGATTAAATGGAAAAAAGCAAAAGACTACAAAGACATCATTTACGAAAAGATGGATGGCATTTCGAAAATAACAATTAACAGACCAGAAAAAAGAAATGCTTTTAGACCAGAAACCGTATTTGAAATGTATGATGCGTTTTCTGATGCACGTGAAGATCAATCCATTGGCGTAATTCTATTTACAGGCTATGGCCCAGCAAAGGATGGTAAGTACGCTTTCTGCTCCGGCGGTGATCAAAGTATTCGCGGCGATATGGGTTATGTGGGAAAGGATGGAGTACCAAGATTAAACGTATTAGATCTTCAGAAATTGATTCGCAGTATTCCAAAAGTTGTTATCGCTCTTGTTGCTGGATACGCGATTGGCGGTGGCCATGTACTTCATGTTATTTGCGATTTAACTATTGCCGCTGATAACGCAATCTTCGGACAAACGGGACCAAAAGTCGGAAGCTTTGATGGCGGATTCGGTTCAAGTTATCTTGCAAGAATGGTTGGACAGAAGAAGGCAAGAGAAATTTGGTACTTGTGCAAACAATATAGTGCACAAGAGGCTTTGCAAATGGGACTTGTAAACAAAGTAGTACCTATTGAGAAACTTGAAGTAGAAGGTATTCAATGGGCTAATGAAATTTTGCAGCATAGTCCAATGGCAATTCGCGTTTTAAAATCTGCGTTTAATGCTGAACTTGATGGACAAGCAGGAATTCAGGAACTTGCTGGTAACGCAACTCTACTTTATTATATGAGTGAAGAAGCACAGGAAGGTAAAAAAGCTTATAACGAAAAACGTAAACCTAATTTTAAAAAGTTCCCCAAACTTCCGTAATGAATAAAGAGAAAAGAAATATTTCAAAACTTCAAAGTTGGATATTAGCAAGCAGACCTCGAACACTTCCAGCAGCCTTAGTTCCCGTTATGGTCGGTTCAGCTTTAGCTGTTTATCATGGTATCTTTTTTCCAGCTTACTCAATTATTGCGATTCTATGTTCACTGTTAATCCAGATCGGTACAAACTTTACAAATGATTTATATGATTATTTAAAGGGTACTGATACTAAAGAAAGAAAAGGTCCACTCAGAGTTTTAGCATCAGGATTAATAACTGTTAAAGAAATGAAATGGGGAATTTTTTTAATTTTCCTTCTCGCCTTTTTACTTGGATTGTACCTTGTTTATTTTGTCGGGTTAATGATTTTATGGATAGGGATCTTTTCAATTGTTGCAGGATTAGCATACACGGCAGGACCATTTCCTTTGGCTTACAATGGACTTGGAGATTTATTTGTTTTTATCTTTTTTGGAATTGTGGGAACAGTTGGGACTTACTATTTACATGCACAACAATTTACTTCACTTGCATTTCTAATTTCACTTCCAGTTGGTGCCTTGATAACCAATATCTTGATAGTAAACAATTATCGTGATATTGAAGAAGACAGAACAGCTGGCAAAAACACACTTGCAGTTTTACTCGGAAAAGAATTTTCCAGATTTGAATATGTATTTTTTATCCTAATTTCTTTCTTCGTTCCATTTCTGCTCCACTTTAAATATAATTTTAACTTGTGGATATTTCTTCCATACATAACGTTACCTCTTGCAATTTCGCTTGTAAAAATGATTTATGCCTTAACGGGTACTCAGCTAAACAAAACACTAGAACTCTCAGCAAAGTTTTCCGCATTGTATGGTTTGCTTCTCTCAGTCGGAATTATTTTATAATAATCTTATAGATAATTTTATAAGATGAATTCAAAATCCATAGATAGCCTTTTTAATTTTTCTAGTAGAAAAGATTTAACAGCAATTATTAAATCAGATAAATCAATTTCGTATCAAAAGCTTTTCGCCAATTCAAATAAAATTGCTCACTCATTTTTAAGTTCAGGGATTAAAAAAAATAATTATATCCCTATATGTATTGAAGATCAGCTTAAGTTTATAGAAACCACAATTGCAATCTGGAATTTGGGTGCTATACCTGTTCCCATTAATACTAAACTACTTGATGATGAAATTTCCTCCCTAATTAAAGATTATAATTTTAGGTTTTTAATAACTGATAAAGATTTATCAATTAATCTCTTGCAAAAAGATTTAGAGTTAATTGAGTTAAATAAAATTTCAATCTCCAATTCCGCAGTAACTCCATTTTCACATCCAGATTTAAATAGTGAAGCAGTTGTTGTCTTTACTTCAGGTTCATCAAGTAGGCCAAAAGGAGTTGTTCATACTTTTTCTTCCCTAATTAATAGTATTGAAAATGGAAATCAGATATTACTGCATCAAGAAAAAGATCGATGGTTAGCTTCGCTTCCCTTTTATCACATTGGTGGATTTCAAATTATTTGCCGCTCACTTTTTTACGGTTGTTCAATTGCAATCTCTGAAACTTTGAAAACATATGATTTAGTTACAGCAATCACAAAATTAAACCCTACTCATATTTCTCTTGTTTCCGCACAACTATTGAAATTTATTCATCTGGAACTAAGAGCTAATCAGTCTTTACAGGTTACACTTGTAGGTGGTGGGTTTATTGAAGATAATTTAATTATTGAGGCAAATAATCTTGGCTGGAAACCTGTTCGTGTTTACGGTTCATCGGAAACTGCTTCGATGATCACAGCAATCTCAGCTGATGAAATAAAAACTAAACCGCATTCCGTTGGAAAGTCTTTAAATAATGTTGAGATTAATATTTCAAATGAATCTGAAATACTTATCAAATCAAATTCTTTGTTTAAACAATATCTTGATGACGAAAAAGAAACTGATGCTAATTTAGTTAATGGTTTTTATCACTCAGGTGATTTAGGTTATGTTGATGAGGAAGGTTATTTGTTTATTGAAGCACGAAGAAATGATTTAATAGTTACAGGTGGAGAAAATGTGAATTCCATTGAAGTTGAAAAAGCTATTCTTCGAATTGAAGGCATTAGAGATACATGTGTGTTTTCTAAACAGGATAAAACTTGGGGACAAATTATCGCTTGTGCTTTAGTTATTGATGATTCAGAACTTGAAGAAAATATTATAAAGGAAAAATTAAGACAAAAATTAGCAGGTTTTAAAATTCCCAAACAGTTTTACTTTACTGATAAATTACCCCGAACAAGTTTGGGAAAATTAGAAAGAGAAAAAATCAGAAAGATGTTTTAATTGTTATGTTTCTTCAATCCCTCTGTTAAGTCTTTAAACATCTCTTGTTTCTTCCAACTTTTTTTATCTACAAAAACGTGAACAGTTTTTGCATGGCAGCATAAAATTTTTTCTTTTTTTATCACATAAGTAAGTTCAAACGAAGAATTTTTAAGTTGTGAAACTTGAACATTGATTGAAATTTCATCACCAAATTTAATTGGTTTAACATACTCGCTTTCAGAATGAATAATTGGGACAACATAATCCTCATTCATCCAATAATTTTCTTTTAAATCAAAGCTGGAAATCATCTGCTCATAAGCAGAATGACAAAACTCAAAAATTCTAGAGTAAAAAATTATTCCTGCTGGATCGCAGTCAAAAAAATTTATTTTTCTTTTTATTGTAAACATATTAATGAATTATCAACCCTTCTTTTTTATCAGTTAGTTCTCTTGGAACGACGTTCAGAATTTCTTTTTTCAAAGCTTGGACTAAATGTTTTTTAATAAATGTTTTTCCATAAACCAGTCCGATTTCTCTTTTAGGAACTGGAGGATTAAACTCACGAACCAGATTTAATTGAGAATCATCTTTCATAAACTTTACAGATAAATAAGGAAGTAAAGTGACTCCAAAATTTTGCTGGACCAAATTTATTAATGTGTCCAGACTTCCAAACTCAAATAAAATTTTATTGTGGTCATCTCGCCATTCTTTTTCAGATGTTCTACAGACTTTCAGTGTTTGTTCGCGCAAGCAATGCCCTTCTTTTAAAAGTAATAAATCATTTACATAAATATCATCAACACTTATTTTTTCTTTAGTAAATAATTTGTGTTTTTCAGGAATGAAAGCGACAAATGGTTCATAGTAAAGTGATTCTTCAACAATTCCGGAATCATTTATCGGTAAAGCAAGTATTCCAAAATCTAAAGTTGATTTATGAATTCCAGAAACAATTTCATTTGTTGTAAGTTCATCAAATATCAATTCTACTTTTGGATAATTGTCTAAAAATGATTGTAAAAATAGTGGAAGTAAAAATGGGGCAATAGTTGGGATTATTCCAACTCTTAAAATTCCACTAAACTCACCTTTTACATTCTCAATAATATTTTGAAAACGATCTCGTTCTTCAATTATTATTTTTGCTTGTCTGATAAGTTTTTCACCAACATCGGTAGCAGAAATTGGGTTTTTACTTCTATCAAAAATAGCAACACCAAGCTCCTCTTCCAGCTTCTGAATCTGCATACTTAAAGTTGGCTGCGTTACAAAACAGTGATTTGCAGCCACAGAAAAACTTTTGTAATTATTAACCGCTATTATGTATTCTAATTGTGTAATCGTCATATATTTTCTGTGTAAAATTAACAAATCTTTAACTTAAAATTGTGGAATTTTCGCTAAAATGGTTGTTATAAATCTTATCTATAATAGTATAGAGATAATCAATTTGATATTAACGGATTATAATTTCATATTATATCTTAGTAATAAATTCAACTTAATTTTAATACTGCTTAGTTATGAAAGAACAAACAATCCCCATTTCGCCATTTGTAAAATATTTCTATCTATTAAGTGGATTTGTTCTTGTTGCAATCGGCGTAATTGGAATTTTTCTACCGCTTTTACCCACAACTATTTTTCTGATTCTAGCCTCAATTTGTTTTCTAAAAAGCTCACCAAAAGCAAATGAGTGGTTAAGAAATCATAAAATACTTGGCGGATATATTGATAATTATCAAAATAAAACGGGACTAACTCGTAATGCAAAAATTGTAAACATAATTACACTTTGGACATCAATTTTTTTATCAGCCTTTCTACTTACAAATGAACTTTATATCAAATTAATTTTATTTGCAATTGCAATAGGAGTTACAATTCATCTTTTAATGATTAAGACAAAACGATTAGAGATCAAAGAAAATTTTAATACAAATAAATTATATAACTAAATGGAGAACTAATATGAGTGATGAAAGTAAATGTCCTGTACCGCACGGGGCTCACAACCATACCACTGGCAAAGGCACATCGAACAGAGATTGGTGGCCCAATCAGTTGAACCTTGGCATCCTTCACCAACATGCACCGGCTTCCAACCCGATGGATCCGGATTTCGATTATGCTAAAGAATTTAAGAAACTTGATATGAAAGCACTGAAGAAAGATCTTTATGCTCTGATGACTGAGTCGCAAGATTGGTGGCCTGCTGACTGGGGTCATTATGGGAGTTTGTTTATTCGTATGGCATGGCACAGTGCCGGAACTTACCGAACTGCTGATGGTCGCGGTGGAGGCGGAACAGGTAATCAACGTTTTGCTCCTATAAACAGTTGGCCTGACAATGGCAACCTTGATAAAGCACGCCGTCTGCTCTGGCCTATCAAACAAAAATATGGAAACAAAATTTCCTGGGCTGACCTTTTTATCTTAGCCGGCAACAGCGCATTAGAATCGATGGGCTTCAAGACATTTGGTTTCGGAGGTGGACGCGCTGACATCTATCAGCCAGAAGAAGACATCTACTGGGGCAACGAAGATACATGGCTGGGAGATAAACGTTATAGTGGTGAACGCGAGCTCGAGAATCCTTTAGCCGCTGTACAGATGGGACTAATCTATGTAAATCCCGAAGGTCCGAATGGCAATCCAGATCCAGTAGCTTCAGGTCGTGATGTGCGCGAAACATTTGCACGTATGGCTATGAATGATGAAGAAACCGTAGCTCTAACTGCTGGTGGACACACATTTGGTAAAATGCATGGCGCAGGTGATCCAAAGTTAGTTGGTCCCGAACCAGAAGCTGCACCTATAGAAGAACAGGGTTTAGGCTGGATCAATAAATTTGGAACTGGTAAAGCTCAGCATGCAACTACAAGCGGATTAGAAGGTGCGTGGAAGCCAAATCCAACAAAATGGGATATGGGATATTTTGATATGCTTTTTGGTTACGAGTGGGAAAAGGTTAAAAGCCCGGCTGGTGCATGGCAGTGGCAAGCTAAGAACGTTAAACCAGAACATATGATACCGGATGCTCACGATCCATCCAAGAAGCATCCACCTACGATGACAACCGCAGATTTATCTTTACGCTTCGATCCAATTTACGAACCTATTTCACGAAGATTCCACAAGGATCCAAAAGCATTTGCTGATGCATTTGCAAGAGCATGGTTTAAACTGACTCACCGTGATATGGGACCAAAAGCTCGTTATCTCGGACCAGAAGTTCCAAAGGCAGACCTGATATGGCAGGACCCAGTTCCAGCAGTTAATCATAAGCTTATTAATAAAAAGGATATTGCAGGACTCAAAACTAAAATCGTTGATTCAGGACTCTCAGTATCAGAACTGGTTTCTACTGCGTGGGCTTCTGCATCTACTTTTCGTGGTTCGGATATGCGTGGTGGAGCTAACGGTGCGCGTATTCGTTTAGAACCACAAAAGGACTGGGAAGTAAACCAACCAGCACAACTTGAAAAGGTACTGAAAAAACTTAAAAGCATTCAGAAAGATTTTAACAATTCACAAAAGGATGGCAAAAAAGTTTCTCTGGCTGATCTAATCGTTCTGGGTGGATGTGCTGGTGTTGAAGCAGCAGCTAAAGATGCCGGTTACAAGATTGAAGTTCCGTTTACTCCGGGACGTATGGATGCATCACAAGCTCAGACCGATGTAGAATCATTCAGTGTAATGGAACCCGAGGCTGATGGTTTCCGTAATTATCAAAAGAAAGCTTACACAGTTTCAGCAGAGGAAATGCTGATAGACAAAGCACAGCTACTTACTTTAAGTGCACCGGAGATGACAGTGCTCGTTGGTGGTTTGCGTGTACTTAGTGCAAACCATGATCAATCAAAACATGGTGTGTTTACAGATCAGGTTGGAAAACTAACTAACGACTTCTTTGTCAACTTGCTTGATATGGGCACCAAGTGGAAACCAATATCTGATACCGGAGATACTTTTGAAGGATGCGATCGTAAGACAAACCAACTCAAGTGGACGGGAACCCGTGTTGATTTGATTTTCGGTTCAAACTCACAGCTCCGTGCACTTGCAGAAGTCTATGCACAGGATGATGCAAAAGAAAAGTTTGTGCATGACTTTGTTACCGCCTGGAACAAAGTTATGAACCTTGACCGTTTCGACTTGAAGTAAGCTATGCGCTATGTTAAGATAATCAGAAATTAATTCTGTTATTACAAATTAAGGACTCGCAAGAGTCCTTTTTTATAAAGGAAAACTAATGGATCTAAAAAGTATATTTTGGTTATATTTTATTTCCATTGAATTTGATTTACGTCGAGCTTAAGTTTTACTAGTTCTTAAAAAACTAAATCTCAAATGATATGTTTTAAGTTAACTATTATTTGCATCTTTATCTTTCAGTGCAAATGTTTTTCTCAAGAAAATCTTAACGATATTTCCATTAAAGATTCCACTTCGTTTTTTAATCCCATAATCAAAAATGATTTACAATTTAAAAAATTTTTCCGCATTGATGTAAAGAAACGAATGGGACTGGATATTTTATTTGGATTAAATTTTTATTCAAAATCTATTAATGATTCCGCACTTTTTTTACAGCCATATAATTTAGATCTAAAAGATTATTCCAAAGAAAAACTCGAATCCTTTAAAGAATCATTTAGTTTGTTAATGGAATTAGCAAAGAAAGATCGGAATAAATATGATTTGGGTATTGTTACAAAGTATTTAGGAATTTCGCAGAAAGTTATGGCAATTATATTAGCAATATTATCAATTGCAAAATAAAAATCATATCAATCTCAAATCACTCAAAAAAGGTAATTTCTTTCGCACTTCATTCACATAAACTTTATCAATTTCTGCTTCGATAATCATCTCATCATTTTCAAAAGCAGCAATTTCTTTTCCCATAGGATCAAACACAGAACTAAATCCATTGTAATGTAATTTTGGATCACTGCCAACACGATTTATTCCTGCAACATAACATTGATTTTCAATTGCACGAGCTTTTAATAGGGCACGCCAATGTTCGATTCTCGTATCAGGCCAATTTGCAATATCAACTATTAAATGAACTTTTTCTTTTGCGTAAAAACGATACAACTCAGGGAAACGTAAATCATAACAAATAGAAAGTCCAATGTTAAATCCTTTAACTCTTGCAGTTGTTATTTTTTTTCCTTTTCCATAAAAAATATGTTCTTTTGAATATGAAAATGGATGAATTTTTCGGTACTTAGAAATTATTTTTCCTTGATTATTTAAGTGTACAAGAGTATTAAAATTTTTCCTCTTCCCTTTTTCAATCAAACCATACATAACAGCACAATTTTTTTCTTTTGCAAGTGATGAAAAGAAAAGATAGCTCGCACCCATTAAATCTTCTGTATATTTATCTGATTTCATTGTAAAACCGGTAAGACTCATCTCGGGGAAAATTAATAAATCAATTTTTGAAACATCGTTAACCAAGGTTTTTATTTTTTCAATACTTTCGGCTTTATCTTCCCAAACGGGAGAGTACTGAACCAATCCTATTTTTATTTTATTCTTCATAAAATTTTTACCTTAAAATTAAAAGCGTAACTGCTATTAAAACTCCAACAATAGCCTGAAAAACAATTTCGTATTTTGTTAAATCACCTTTTAAGAACCCAAGTGGGGTCCATTTCATCCAAGTCCATTTTAGCGGAAGTTTTTCTTTAAGGAACAAATAATAAAACACATCCTGCAAACCGAATTCTTTCATTACCCAACCAGCAAGTGCAGCTATCCAATCGAACTGAATTCCAATCAATATGAGTAAAAGAGCATCATACATAAACTGGTTTATTCTGTAAGAGTGAATTATTATTTTTTCAGGTAATTGATTTGTTCTCCTGATTAATGAAAAATGATAACCAAGTATATCAAACAAATTGCTTAACAAAACAAAAAGTAATGCAGCTGCTTCGAAGTAGAAAAAAGATATTGCGCCAAACAAAACACATAAAATTGCGTTCAGCCAGACTAATTTGTACTTAAATACATTTCTGATTTCAAACATATATTAAAATAGATATTCCATTCTGAAACAAAAAATAGTAAAATGTTGTGATAGTCTTCTATTTTTATGTCATTAAATAGTTAAGGAATACTTATTTTAACGCAACAATTATTAAAAAAAATTATTATCCCCAATGAACGAAAATATAACATTTGATTTCTCTTTATTTGACGGTTTTCCTGATATGTGTTTTCTACTGAATGCAAATGGGGACATAAAATTTTTAAACAAATCATCAAGAAATCATTTAGATCTTAATATCAATAAACCAGAAATATTTTTTGATTATGTAGAACTTTGTGATAGAAGTAAAACAGAATTACTATTTAAAGACTCGTTTTCAACAGGTATTTCATCAGAAATTGAAACAAGACTTTTTATTAACAAAAACTTTGTTAACGTTAATCTAGTTTTTGTTCCTTTTGCCAGTAATGGATTTAACGAAAAACTCATCTTTGTTACAGCAAGAGATATCAGCGAAGAAAAGAAAAAAGAAATCGATTTAATAAGATTTTTTAATGTTGCTGAGAATACTGTTAATCCATTACAGATTACTGATCTTAATGGTAAAATGATTTATGTAAATAGAGCGTTTGAGATTTCAAGTGGATATTCTAAAGAAGAACTGCTTGGTAAAAATCCTAAAATATTTGGCAGCGGAAAAAATTCTTCAAAATTTTGGGATAAAATGTGGGATACAATTTCCAGTGGAAAAGTTTGGGTAGGCGAGATTGAAAATCTTAGAAAAAATGGCGAATCTTTTTTTACTCAACTTTTAATCTCGCCTATATTAGATAAAGAAGGAAAGGTTACCGGCTATTTTGGGATACATCGCGATCTAACAGAAAAAGGACTTTAGAAAGACAACTCATACACACTCAGAAAATGGAAAGTATAGGGACACTGGCTGCAGGGATAGCGCACGAAGTAGGTAATCCACTTGCATCAATTTCCGCTTTAGTTCAAGTTGCACAAAGAATTACAACTGATCCTTTTGTAAATGAAAAGCTTGGATTGGTAAAAAGTCAGGTCACTCGTATCTCAAAAATCATTAGGGATCTTGTGGATTTTTCCCGTCCATCAAATTATGAACTTGCGTTAACAGACATAAATAAAGTTATTCACGAAGCTGTGGAAATAACGAAAGTTGGCACTAAAGCAAAAGATGTAATTTTTGAAACTGATTTAACACAAGATATTCCGATGCTTCCACTAATTTCTGATCAAATTCAACAGGTGTTTGTTAACATATTATTAAACGCTGTGGATGCAATTGCAGAGAAAAAAAGAGCAAGTAAACTTGAAAAAATTTCTGTAAAATCGGAGTGTAATGGTGATGAAGTAACTTTAACTTTTTCCGATACGGGTCCAGGAATCAAAGAAGAACATATCACTAAAGTTTTTGAGCCCTTTTTTACAACCAAAAAAGAAGGTAAAGGAACCGGGCTTGGTTTATGGGTTAGTTACGGCATTGTAAAAAGCTTTCAGGGCGATATTAAAATAAAAAGTAAGGTTAACGAAGGCACAACATTTATTATAAAATTACCAATTAGTTAAAAAAAGAAATTAGGATTAGAAATGGCTCATAAAATTTTAGTAGTTGATGATGAAGAAATAATTAGAGATTCATTATTCTATATTCTTGAAAAAGAAGGCTACCAGGTTGATAAAGCTGAGAATGGAAAAATTGCTTACGACAAAATGATAGCAAATCATTTTGATCTAGTAATAACAGATATTGAAATGCCTTTTATGAAAGGAACAGAATTATTAGAAAAGATTAAAACATTAAACTTTCAAACTTCTGTTATTATGATAACAGCATTTGGATCATTAGATACTGCTATAACAGCTCTTAGAAATGGTGCTAGTGATTACATTTTAAAGCCAATCGAATTTGATGAACTTCTAATCAAAACAAAAAGACTTTTTGAATTAAGAGAATTACTGTTAGAAAACCGCGTCTTGCGTGAAGAAATACACAGGAAATATGATTTTGAAAATATTGTTGGTAAAAGTATAAATATAAAAAAAGTCTATGAGATGATTGAAGCTGTAGCAGAAACTGATTCAACTGTGCTTATAAGTGGAAATAGTGGAACAGGTAAAGAACTTGTAGCGCGTGCTTTACATTATAAAAGCCATCGAAAAAATAAACCGTTCGTCGCAGTCAATTGTGGAGCCATTTCAGAAAATTTGATTGAAAGCGAATTATTTGGGCATAAGAAAGGTGCATTTACCGGCGCTATTTCTGATAAGGACGGCTATATGAAAGCTGCAAATGGTGGCACTTTATTTTTAGATGAGATAAGCGAAATGCCTCCTCAGCTTCAGGTGAAATTATTAAGAGCAATACAAGAAAAAGAATATACTCCAGTAGGCACAACAGTATCGCTTTCCGTTAATACAAGATTTATCGCTACAACAAATAGAAATCTTGAAGAAGAAGTTAAGACTGGAAAATTTCGCGAAGATCTTTTTTATAGAATAAATGTTGTTGATATTCATCTCCCCTCTCTAAAAGAAAGAGAAGAAGATATTCCATTACTTGCTGATCATTTTCTTGATAAATATCGCAAAGAGTTGAATAAGAATATTAAAGGGATTGATAGTGAAGCTATGCGTGCAATACTAAATCACGAGTGGAAAGGTGAAATTAGAGAACTCGAAAATATTATTGAACGAGCTGTTATTTTTTGTAAAGGTGAAATGATTACCTTGCAGGAACTACCACAAACGTTTAAACCAAAAAATGATGAAATAGATTTTTCATTTAGCGGCTCACTTGATGATTCTGTGCGAAAGTTTGAAAGGGATTTTATCATCCGAGCTTTGGAGAATAACGATAATAACAAAGAAAAAACTGCTGATGCATTGCGAGTTGGTCTATCAACATTATATCGCAAATTAAAAGAGCTCGATATTAAAGTTTAGTAGAGATTTATCAGCTTTTATGTTATTTGGATTTATTCTCAATAATTAAAATGCCATTTTACTGATTTTCAATTGCGAGAATATAATTTAAAATTCTTGCAAACAATCCTTCAAAAACTCTCAATTACCTGCACTATATCTTTACAACCGATATTGGCACACAAATAGCAAAATTATATCAACTTTTCCACTCACTGAGGAAAAGTATCACAAAAAAAATGAAAAATATAGTTATATACAGCCCAGATTTTAGCTTGTGTTACAGTCTTCTTATGTACCTTCAAACACAATATAAAGTTGTTGCAACTACCGATATGGAAGTTGTGTCTTCACTTGTTTGTAATGGTTCAGCTGATTTGGTTATTATGGATACCGAACCTGATTCGAAGGTGATTCTAAAATGTGAAGAGTTCAAAAAATGTAAAGCTGATGTTCCATTAATACTTACGTATGTATTTAACAACAGAGTTAAAGAACCAGAAGGAATGATTAAGAAATTTGTAAATGAAATTTTTTATAAGCCTTTTGACCTAAACGAAATTGCCTCTAAAATACCAAATTTGTTGGCCAGCGCTTAGTACAAAATTATTAAATCCTTTTGCTCCAATAGTGTTCAATAAAAACTAATTAATAGTATTTTTTTTAGAACATCACGATGAAAATGTTTGATGCGACAACAATTAAAAAACATTCCAATTCTTGCGAAATTGTTGCAAATGGACTTCCCAAAGCTGAGAAATTAGCAATTCTGAACAAACATAATACTGGATTTTTAACAAATAATTAACATTGAAACTGTGGTATTCTAATTGTAACATAAGGGCACAAAATCAATAACTAAGTAGTTCACAATAAAAGGAAAAACAAAATGAAAAATATATTGATTTATCTTGGATTAGTTGTAACGATAGTTGCTTTATACGGATTTGCTTTTACGATTGCTAATCAACCTGTTGATGACGGTAAACAAATTTTTGTGAACAATAAATGTTCAATGTGCCACACGGTTACTTCTGCTGGTATTGAATCTAAAAAATCTGATGCCGTTGATCTTTCAACTGTAGGAAAAGAAAAAACTAAAGAATTTTTAATGAAGTATTTAAAAAAAGAAACCAAGTTAAACGACAAGGATCATAAATCTTCTTTTAAAGGAAGTGATCAAGATCTTAAAACTTTGGTTGATTGGTTACTTACTCTTAAAGGAGAATAATAAAGTTTGAGTTTATCATCTATGGCATTGATTTCATCATCAAGCGAAAAATTAAGATGCTTCCCAAACATCTTAAAAAAGATACAAACCCTCCTTGTAATCGGATTAGTTATTCTACCCACAAATATATATGCTCAATCGATTGATGACTGTTTGATGTGCCATAGTGATAATGAACTCACTATGGAAAAAAATGGGAAAGAAATTTCCCTATTCGTAAAAGAAGATGTTTATAAAAGTTCTGCACATTCAAAATTAAGCTGCGTTTCTTGCCACAAGAATTTTGATGCTGAAAACTTGCCACACGCAGAAAATATTAAAGAAATTAATTGTGTTAGTTGTCATCAAAAAGATTTAATAAAGCATTCGTTTCATCCTCAAATTATTAAATCTAAAGGCTTTGGAAAAAGTAATGATACCTCCTGTAAAGGATGTCACGGTATTCACGATGTTGTTTCACCTAAAAACCCGAAGAGCAAATGGAGTAATTCCAACTTAACTACTACATGCGGAACCTGCCACAAAGCAGCAAGTGAAAATTATCTTAGTTCTGATCACGCGGCTGCCTTTCAATCTGGAGACAAGGGAGCACCAAATTGTATTAATTGTCATAAATCACCTATTACTGAAAAAGCATTTTTAAACAATACTGCTGAAAAGAAAAAAGCGCAAGAAAAATTATGCCTGTCATGCCATTTAGATAATAAAGATGTAAGAGAAAGATCAACTCCTTCAGCAGGTTTTATTCATGCTTATGATAAAAGCGTTCATGGGTATGCACTTCATAGCAAGAATAATGGAGATGCTGCGAATTGTATAAATTGTCATAATTCCCATAAAATAATCAAGGGAACAGATTCAAGATCAAGTGTTTACAAATTAAATATTCCTCAGACATGTGGTAAATGTCATACAGAAATTCAGAAAGAATATTCAGAAAGTATACATGGACAATTAGTTGCAAAAGGAAATGGAGATTCCCCTTCATGTACTAACTGTCATGGTGAACATAACATTTTAAAAACTGATGATCCAAACTCACCGGTAGCATTTGAAAATGTTTCAAGGGAGATATGTTCGCCCTGTCATTCATCTGTAAAACTAACTGAAAAATATGGCATCTCATCAAATAGATACAAAACGTTTTCACAATCTTATCATGGGCTGGCTTTAAGCGGCGGATCTGCATCTGTAGCAAATTGTGGAAGTTGTCATGGTGTTCATAACATCAAACCTTCTACTGATCCAACATCAATGGTTTTTAAAGGAAATCTTATAAAAACATACGGCAAATGCCATCCTGGTGCAAATGAAACTTTTACTCAGGGAAGCATCCATGTAACATTAGACAAAGAAGATGAACCAATTCTCTATTGGATTTCAACAACATATATATTTCTTCTTTTCTCAATTCTTGGTGGAATGTTTTTACATAATTTGTTAGATCTAATAAAAAAATCTAAGGTAAGAAAATTAAAACAACTTGGTAAAATACAAGAAGAAAAACACGGTCACTCACTTTACTTAAGGATGACTGTTAATGAGAGAATTCAACATTTTACTATGGCTTTTAGTTTTATGATATTAGTTTTAACAGGATTTATGTTACGTTATCCTGATTCATGGTGGGTTAGTCATATCAGAGACTTTTGGACTGATGTGGTAGTATATAGAAGTTGGATACATAGAATTTCTGCAATTATAATGATAATAGTTAGCCTTTATCATATTTATTATATTGCATTCACCCAAAGAGGTAGAGAATTAGTCCGCGATTTATTTCCAAAACTGCAAGATTTTACCGATGCTATTGGCGTTGCAAAATATAATTTGGGAATATCTAAAACCAAACCGAAATTAGACAGATTTAGCTATATTGAAAAAGCTGAGTACTGGGCTTTAATTTGGGGGACAATAGTGATGAGCTTAACTGGTTTATTGATGTGGATATACATTGATTATATTGGAGTGTTCTCAAAACTTGATTGGGATATAGCTCGTACAATTCACTATTATGAAGCGTGGCTAGCATTCCTTGCTATAGTTATTTGGCATTTTTATTTTGTAATTTTCAACCCGGATGTTTATCCGATGAGCCTAGCCTGGTTCAAGGGAACTATTACTGAAGAAGAAATGGC
This sequence comes from Ignavibacteriales bacterium, assembly GCA_016709765.1. Lineage (NCBI taxonomy): Bacteria > Pseudomonadati > Ignavibacteriota > Ignavibacteria > Ignavibacteriales > Ignavibacteriales bacterium. Next base: position 170,633 of record JADJMD010000016.1, on the reverse strand, counting down.
AGAAGAACATCCCTTGGAACTGGAACGAATTAAAAAGGCCAAAGCTAATATTCCAGATGATAGCATATAACTTTTAGTTTTAATAATAACCTTTTATTTTACAATTCCTGAGGACTTGATTTGAAGAAGAAAAAAAGTCAAATAAGATGGTTTTTCTTTTGCTTACTATTAATAATTAATTTCCCTATATCAAATTTTGCGCAATCAAATGATGATTGCTTAATGTGTCATGACGATAAGGAATTAGAAGGTACAAAGAATGGTAAAACTATTTCGCTTTATGCCAATCCGAATATTCTTTTAAACTCAATCCATAAATCAAACAATTGTGTAGACTGTCACCAGAACTATAATCCTGAGGAATTTCCTCATAATGAAAACAACAGTAAAGCACAATGTACTCCCTGCCATCAAGTTGAAGTTGATTTATACAAAGAATGCCTTCATGGAAAAGCTAATGCTAAAGGGGATGTGTTAGCTCCAACTTGTGGTTTTTGTCATGGTACTCACAATATTTTATCTATCAAAAATCCAAAAGCCACAACCTATGCATCTAATATTCCTTATTTATGTGGAAAATGTCATAGAGAAAATTCACCTGTTCAGAGGTATAGAAATATTCCACAAGACAGAATTCTTGAAAACTATACTGAAAGTATCCATGGCGAGGGTTTATTAAAAAAAGGATTAATAGTATCGGCAAATTGTGCATCGTGCCACACAGCCCATCGGATATTACCACATACTGATTCGCGTTCTACCATTTCAAGAAATAATATTGCAAACACTTGCTCTAAATGTCATGCCAATATTGAAAATGTTCATCAAAAGATAATTCGCGGTGAATTATGGGAAAAGGAAGCCCATGTGCTTCCAGCATGTGTTGATTGCCATCAACCACATGTAATCAGAAATGTATATTACAGTCAGGGATTTGCTAATGACCAATGTCTAAAATGTCATAGTGATCCAAATTTAAAATCTTCAATTGATGCTCATTCATTATATGTAGATGTAAAAAAATTAGAAGCCTCATCGCATCAAAAAATTAATTGCGGGCAATGCCATGTAATTAATAATCCATTTAAGCATCGTCCTTGCGAAAATATTCAACAAAATGTTGATTGCGCAAGTTGCCATGCTGAAGTAGGAACAGAATACAATAAAAGTATTCATGGTGTTTTATTTGCGCAAAATGATCCAGATGCTCCAAGTTGTAAAGAATGTCACGGTACTCATGAAATTTTAGGACACACAAATTCTAAGTCACCTACATTTGCAATAAATATTCCAAAGCTTTGTGCAAATTGCCATAGAGCGGGTGAAAAATCTGCTATCAGATCGACCACAAATGAGGATGTTGTTTCGCATTTTGCTGAAAGTATTCATGGAAAAGGTCTAAGCAAAAGTGGGTTAACAGTTACTGCTACTTGTACTGATTGTCATTCTAAACATATGATTCTTCCTAAAACCGAAAAGGAATCATCTGTCAATCATTTAAACATTTCCAAAACCTGTGGTAAATGTCATCATGGAATTGAAGAGCAATTTGATAAAAGTATTCATTCGCCTCTTGTTTCAAATTCGGATAAAACACTACCTGGGTGTAATAATTGTCATTCTGCTCATGAGATAAAACGCGCAGACACTGAAGGTTTTAAATTAGAAATTATGCAACAGTGTGGTAAGTGTCATGAAAAAATTGCTGATACCTATTTTGATACTTACCATGGTAAGGTCTATCAATTAGGATATACTAAAACTGCAAAATGTTACGATTGTCATAAGCGCACATGATATTTTACCTATAACAAATCCTGCTTCTCACTTAAGCCGAAAAAATGTTGTTGAAACTTGTCAAAAGTGTCATCCAAATGCTAATAAACAATTTGCGGGATATTTTACACACGCTACTCATCATGATCCCGACAAATATCCAGTATTATTTTATACGTTTTGGGGAATGACAGGACTTCTACTATTTACTTTTATATTTGCAGGCCTTCATACTTTGTTATGGCTTCCAAGATCTTTAAAATGGAGAAAAGAAATAGCAGAAAAAATTAAATTAGCTGAAGAAATCGAAAATAAAAATTCTTCGGAATAGACTTATTAATAGGAGTTTAATTTATCAATGTCAGAATCACTTAGACAAGGAAAACAAGTAATAAGATTTACCAGGTTAAATCGTGGTCTGCACTTTTTTATGATATTAAGTTTTCTCTCTCTTGCGATAACAGGTATGACAGTAAAATTTGCGTATACCGGGTGGGCTAGATTCCTTTCTCATTTATTTGGCGGATTTGAAATGGCTGGCTATATTCATCGATTTGCAGCTGTTGTTATGGTTATTGTTTTTATAGTCCATATAACTGATTTAATTAGAAACAAAAGAAAACAAGTTGGAGGATTTAAACAATTAATTCTTGGTCCGCGATCTTTATTATTTAACAAAAAAGATTTAAATGATTTCATCGGTTCTATCAAATGGTTTTTAGGAAAGGGTGAACGCCCTGAATATGGTAGATGGACTTATTGGGAAAAATTTGATTACTTTGCTGTTTTCTGGGGAATGATCGTTATTGGTTCAACAGGGTTTACACTTTGGTTTCCAGAATTCTTCACACAATTTATACCAGGTTATATGATAAACGTTGCCACTATCATCCATAGTGACGAAGCATTATTAGCGACTGGTTTTATTTTTACTGTGCATTTTTTTAATACTCACTTACGTCCCGAGAAATTTCCGATTGATGTTTGTATCTTCACTGGGAGAGTACCATTAGAGGAATTTAAATTAGATCGACCCGCTGAATACAAAGAGCTTCTGGAAAAGGTGAATTGGAAAAACACATTGTTGAACCATACCCTGAGATTGTTATTAAGGCATTAACGGCTTTTGGCTGGACTGTGTTGATAATTGGGTTTAGTATGATTTTGTGGATCATCTATGCAATGATCTTTGCTTATAGATAATTTACTTCAAAACAAAAAATAGAAGTAACATATGAAGAAAGAAGTGTTCCCAAAACATGTTTATAATCCAATAACAATGTTTGGTGCTGCGATAGCGGCATTAAGTTTTGGATTAATTATTTTTCTTTTCGTATTGGATTTCTTCGGCTCAGAAGAAAATACCTATATGGGGATTCTTACCTACATAATAATTCCCTCTTTCCTGATAGTAGGTCTATTACTTATCGCTTATGGATATTTACGAGAACGAAAAAGGGAACGTCAAGGTCTCATTCGCGAAAAAAGGCTGCCGGTAATTGATTTAAACGATCCTAAAAAGCGAGCGATGTTCGTTACTTTTTCTGTTGGGACAATCGTTTTGATGTTGTTCTCCGCATTCGGAAGTTTTAAAGCTTATGAGTACACCGAAACAGACGAGTTTTGCGGAACAGTTTGTCATAATGTCATGGAACCAGAATACACTGCATACCTGGATTCTCCGCATTCGCGCGTAGGTTGTGTTGGCTGCCATATTGGTTCTGGCACAAGCTGGTATGTTAAATCAAAATTTTCTGGTGCTTATCAGGTGTATTCTGTTTTGTTTGATAAATTTTCGCGACCGATAGAAACGCCTGTAAAAGAGCTTCGCCCTGCAGTAGGCACTTGCGAACAATGTCATACTCCCTCACATTTTTTTAATGAAAAAAAAGTTGATTACAGTTATTTCATATCTGATGAGCAGAATACCAAATCAAATATAAGCATGCTTATTAAGATTGGTGGTGGGAAAAGTGAGCTTGGAGCGATTGAAGGAATACATTGGCATATTAATCCGGATAATATTATTACTTATATCCATACAGATGAGCGACGATTAGAAATTCCTTGGGTTAAAGTAAAATCTAAAGATGGAAAAGAAATAATATTTAGAAATAAAAACTCTAAGTTTGATGATAAAAATTTTAAAAAAGAAAATCTTAGAACAATGGATTGTATTGATTGTCACAATCGTCCATCCCATATTTATCATCAACCGGATAAAATGGTAAATGAAATGTTATCCAATAATAAGATAGATCAAACATTACCTTTTATAAAAAGTCTTGCAGTAGAAGTTTTAGAAGACAAATATGTTACTAAGCAGCAGGCATTTGAAAGCATCCCGCAACAGGTAAACAGTTTTTATATTTCCAATTACCCGGATATCTATAAAACTAAAAGAGTTAATATTAATTCCGCTATAGAAATAGTGAAAAAGATTTATGCGAGAAATTACTTTCCTTATATGAACGCAGATTGGAAACATTTTCCTGACAATATTTCGCATGTTTATACTCCTGGTTGTTTCCGATGTCACGATGGCAATCACGTTAGCGATGACGGAAAAGTAATTTCAAATGATTGCAATAGTTGTCATAAAATAATTTCTCAAACCGATAATCTAGGTAAAACGAGAGTTGACCTTAACGGATTAAAATTCCAGCATCCAGTTGATCTTGGAGAATCTATTGAAGATCATCTTTGCACAGACTGCCACTGGAAAACTGAATAATTTTTTATCTTTAAGTAATGAAAAATTAATTCTAATATTTTTTATTGTTTTATCATATCAGTTTTATTCCCAGAATATTCCTGATGGATTTGTTGAAATCCGCGAAGTAATTCCGGATATAATTTTAGATCTTCGCTATTTAACAAATCATAATTTTCTCGGAGTTCCTGTTGATGGATATATAAGTGAAAAATGTTACATCACCCAAACCGCTGCTGATTCAATTTCACGAGTACAAGCTGAACTTAAAAAATTTAATTTATCTTTAAAAATTTACGATGCATATCGCCCACAAAAAGCAGTTGATCATTTTGTTAGATGGGCAAAAGATTTATCCGACACTCTTACAAAAAAAGAATTTTATCCAACTGTTAATAAAAGTAATTTATTTATCGATGGATATATTGCAGAAAAATCCGGGCACAGCCGAGGTAGTACAATCGATTTGACAATTGTTCCTATTCCCATTTCAGAGCAACCTGAATATGATGTTAATGAGCAATGCGAATGTTATAAATCTGTAGAAGAAAGATTTAAAGATAACAGCATTGATATGGGAACAGGTTTTGATTGTTTTAATCAATTATCACATTCAGAGAATCCAGACATCGATCCACAGCAAAGGGCAAATAGACTTTTACTAAGAAGTTTGATGGACAAATATGGATTTAATAATCTTGCCGAAGAATGGTGGCATTTTACTTTAAGAAATGAGCCATTTCCAAAAACTTATTTTGATTTTGAAATCAAATAGGTCATAAATCTTTCTCTTTTAATATTTCTTTTTCATTTCTGGAACAAAGCTAATTTTGATATAGTCAAAGCAACAGATTATTTAATTGATTATCCAATACGGAGGTTAAAATGAAATATTTATTAGCTTTGATTTTTTTAGTTGTCACATCAACTAATCTGTTTTCAAATCAAATTCCTCAAAATATAATTACGAAAAATAATTCCATTCAACTTGCTTTGTTATTAGATACGAGCAACAGTATGGATGGTTTGATTGATCAGGCAAAAAGCCAATTATGGAAAATTGTAAATGAACTTGCTACAACAAAAAAGGATCGGCATCCGGTTGATCTTTACGTGGCGCTTTATGAATACGGAAAAGATGCAATCCCTTCACAAGAAGGGCATTTAAGAAACATCGTACCTTTCACTCAAGATCTTGATAAAATCTCCGATGAGCTGTTCAAACTTAAAACTAATGGTGGTGAAGAATTTTGTGGAAAAGTTATTCTTAATGCGGTTAACAATCTACAGTGGAACAAATCTAACGACGAACTTAAAATAATTTTTATCGCAGGTAACGAACCGTTCACACAGGGAGACATCGATTATAAGAAAGCTTGTAAAGAAGCTGTAAAAAATGGAATCGTGGTAAATACAATATTCTGTGGGAATTATGATGAGGGTATCCAGACAATGTGGAAAGATGGTGCGGATATCTCCGATGGAAAATATATGAATATTGATCAGAATGCTGAAATAGTACACATTGATGCACCACAAGATCATGAGATTGTAAAGCTTGGCCAAGAATTAAATAAAACTTACATAGCTTTTGGAAATTTTGGAAAAGAGAAAAAAGAACTGCAAGCTGAACAAGATGCAAACTCAATTGGCTTAAGCAATGAAGTTATGGTTCAACGATCAGTTACAAAGTCCGGAGGACAGTATAAAAAATTCTACCTGGGATTTAGTTGATGCAAAAAAAGATGGTACAGTTAAGATTGAAGAACTAAAGGATGAAGAATTGCCAGACGAAATGAAAAAGATGAATCAACAAGAAAGAAAAGCATATGTTGATAAAATGAGTAAGGAAAGAGGAAAATTACAGAATCAAATCAATAAACTAAATGAAGAACGTAGTAAATATGTTGCCAAAAAGCTTCTTGAGAATAAAAATGAAAACACACTTGATGCCGTTATGATTAAGACAATTCGTGAACAGGCAAAACAAAGAAATTATAAGTTTGAATAATTACAATATAGTCATGCTGAACATGTTTCAGCATCTCTTTAATGGTTAGATCCTGAAACAAATTCGGGATAACACTACAAAAGGTGAAGAAATGTTAAAAAAAATATCTCTAATCGTTCTAATCTTTTTGCTGAACAATCATTCTTTCGCTGATGGCTTCATAGTTATTCTCCGTCCCAATCCATTACCAAATCCTTTTCCTCTAGAGGTTGTTTACCACAAAGTTGATGTTAAGATTGATGGACAATCAGCAGTCACCACAATTGATCAATCATTTTATAATCCATCAAACTTTCAGTTGGAAGGGTTTTACATCTTCCCAATTCCAAAAGGAGCTGTGATTAACAACTTTACAATGGTTATAAATGGAAAGGAAACAAAAGCTGAATTACTTGATTCCGATAAAGCAAGAAAGATTTATGAAGATATTGTTAGACAAATGCGCGACCCTGCTTTGCTTGAATACAGTGAACAAAATATTTTTAAGCTGCGCATCTTCCCTATCGAACCAAAAAGTGAAAAGAAGATATCAATAAGTTATACACAGTTATTAGAATCTGATAACAATTTATTTGAATACATTTATCCGCTTAACACCGAAAAATTTTCTGCAAAACCACTAAAAAATGTTTCCGTTAAGATAGATTTAAAATCTGACGATAAACTTAAAAACATCTACTGCCCTACTCATGAAGTTGATATTGTAAATAAAAGTGACAATCATTCTGTTATCTCTTTTGAAGACGATAACACTACACCAGATACCGATTTCAAAATATACTTTTCAAAAAATTCATCTACAGTCGGATTATCTATTTTAACTTACAAATCAGGAAGCGAAGATGGATATTTTTTATTAAGCGCGTCACCATCGATTGAAATTGATAGGGCTAATATTGAAAATAAAGACATTACTTTTATTCTTGATGTTTCAGGAAGTATGAGCGGCGAAAAGTTAGAGCAGGCAAAGAAAGCACTTTTATATTGTGTTAATAACTTAAATGCTGGTGATTATTTTAATATCATACGATTTTCAACAGAGGCATACTCGTTATATAATTCTTTAGAAAAAGCTGAAAAGAAAAATATTAATGAAGCCAAAAAATTTATAAATGATCTTCAAGCAATCGGTGGTACAAACATAGAAGAAGCTTTCAATCTAGCATTCAAGAACTACAAAGAATCTAATCGCCCTCATTTTTTAGTTTTTCTTACAGATGGCAAACCAACTATTGGCGAAATGAATGATGATAAACTAATCAAGAGAATTTTGGACATAAATAAGTACAAATCCAGAATATTTACTTTTGGAATTGGGAATGAAATTAACACTCACCTTCTTGATAGATTGACGGAGGCTACTAAGGCATGGCGGACTTATGTAGGTGACGAAGAAGATATTGAAGTTAAGGTTTCAAATTTTTATGATAAAATCCAATCCCCTGTTCTAAGCAATTTGAATTTAGATTTTAACAATGTTGAAGTTTATCAAACCTATCCAAAAGATTTACCCGATTTATTTAAAGGATCCAACCTACTGGTGTTTGGAAGATTTAAGGGAGTGGGAAATGTAAAGATTACTCTAAATGGAAAACTAAACGGACAAAGTAAGCAGTTTTCACTAAATGAAAAACTTGATCCTAAAAATGAAGATTATAATTTCATCCCATTACTTTGGGCTTCAAGAAGAATTGGATATCTGCTTGATATTATTCGGTTGAACGGTGAGAGCAAAGAATTGATTGATGAAGTTACAACACTGGCACGTGAACATGGAATAATAACGCCATACACAAGCTACTTAATTATGGAAGACGAAGACATCAGAGTTCGTGGAGGAAGATTAATTGATGGTCTGCAATCTCTTGCACCAAGACCCGAATTGAAAAAACGAAATGAAGCAGATTATTTTAGGATGAATGATATAAGTGGTAGAGGCAGTGTTGAGGTGAGTAAAGAATTTCAAAGTCTAAATTCTGCTTCAAACTATAAGCAAACCCAACAAGGGAAAGAAAGATTGTCTTACACAGATTCTGAAGGCAATAAAAGAAACCTTACCCAGCAAGTAAAAAATGTTTTAGGAAGAGCTGTTTATCAGCAGGATAAGTTTTGGGTTGATAGTGAGTTGCAAAATCAAAGAAATGCAAATAAAGTTAGGATACAATTTAATTCTGATGAATACTTTAAACTGCTAAATAAAGAACCGGAGACAGCACAATTTCTTGCACTCGGACAGAATGTGAAATTTTATTTTAACAATATTTTTTATGAAATTTATGAGTAAACATTATCCCCTACCGATTTTTATCGATAGGGGATATTTCTATTACTCAATTTGAAATATTTCTCGCTTACCCCCTTCAACAAGATCCATATAACCTGCCATTATTTCCTTAACTTTTTCCTGGGATGTAAAGCCTTTTTGATTTTCAAATTCGGCTAAATTATTGACTTCACCTTCAAGAACAACCGTCCAGTAATTTGAAACTATATCGGTCATAATTCTAACATTCTTAAGGTGCTGTTCTTCCATAAAAGGAATTGTCTGTTTGAATTTATTTACTAATTCTTTTGCTTTACCTGGTTTGCAATTAAAAGTGTCTCTGACCAAATACATATAAACTCCTGCATAATTGTTTTTCTACTTAGTGAATTATATAAACTATTTACCCGCTAACATTTCCGCCATCTTATCCGGTGGTGTGGGCTGCGGAACTTCGTTATGAATAGGTTTAATGGATTTTAGATAAGTATACATAGCTTTAAGATCCTGATCTGTCATTTGACCCATAGTCTGCCAAGGCATTGGAGGAAGTAATGGTCTACCGACACCTTTAAGTTTTCCTTCTCTAAGAGATTTTATAAACATTTCTTCTGTTACCGCTCCAATTCCAGTTGCATTATCGGGAGTTAGATTTGCGGCATATGAAATTCCCCACGGCCCAACCCAGGCAGAAAAATTACTTTCTGTAGCCACCCAATTACCGGGTGTAAAATACTTAACATCCAGGACCGGAAGTTTTTCTCCCTTTTGAAAACCGGAAAGACTTCTTGTTGAATCAGGTACTGGTCCATTTGCGGTATAAATTTTAGGAGTATGACAATCAGAACAACCACCAGTGGTTACTAAATATTTACCGCGTGAAATTAATTCCTGTTGTGACAGAGGTTTATTCTCTTCTCTACCAGAGCAGTTAATTTGTGAAAAAACCAACACTATTATTATTGCAGTTGGGATTGCAAGAAACAGTTTACTCTTCATAAGGTTGCCTCCTTAATGATGATAAATTAGTTATTTAAATGACGGCATACGTAAATCAATGTTTAGATTAAACTGGCAGAAAGCGAAAGTAGATTGATAATCTTAGCAAAAGAATAATTATGCGAATTGCAAAATTAAAGCTTTTTAGAAATGTGCGTTAGGAAAATTCTTGCGATCTTTTGGATTTTTATGGCAATTGAGGTTTTTGATAATATTTTTAGGTTTTTTAAATAATCTGTACTGTCATTTTTGATATTACTTGGAGGTAACTGAATCGCTTAATTTGATAAAAAAAAAGGTGCCCCTAACAAATTTATTGATAGAGGCTTTAATAATGCTCATCTATTTAAGTTTTTTTTATCTACTTATTCCTTAGTTTTATCCTTACCACTATGCCAGCTTAATAGCAGCCATTTGTTACCTTCTTTATACCAAGTTTCTGTAACGCGAGCATTTTCTGATTCTTTTTTTCCGTCATATGATTCGTCAAGCTCACGATAATAATAATGAGCAATTGCCACATCTCCCTTTACTACAATTGAAAGTGGAAAAATTTGATATTCCAGAATCTTTGTAATTGATTTATAAGCCTTTGACCAACGAATCATGGTTGCTTTGTCTCGGGGCATCGGTGAAGAATAACCCCAACTTATACCATCAGGGTGAACAAATTCTTCAACCCAGACCTTACCATCCTTAGCGGCTTGCCACGAAGCGTCAATAGTTTTCCAGACTTCCTGCTGCTCTGCAGACCATTGTTGCGCTTCAATATTTAACACCAAAAAAAATGGTGCTAATAAAACAAGAAGAACACATAACTTTTTCATAACGAACCTCCTAATAAATTAATAATGATTATTTAACAGGGTGTTCAGTCGCTAATGTCTTCAGAATGATTGAACACCCCGAATGTTCTTTATTTTAGTAAAATCATTTTTCTTGTTTGCACAAAATTTCCTGCTCTTAATTGATAGAAATAAACTCCGCTTGGAAGATTGGATGCATTCCAGTTTAGTTCATAAGTGCCAACAGGTTTTTCTTTATTGACTACAGTTTCAATCTCAGTCCCTAGAATATCGAATACTTTTATTACTACTTTATTTGATTTTGGAATTGAAAATTGAATTTTAGTTGTCGGGTTAAAAGGGTTAGGATAGTTCTGTGATAAAGAGTATGTAGCCACAATGTTACTACCCTCATTCATAACTCCAGTTACTATAATCTTGTACAAGAGCGTGAAATTGTAACCCTGGTATCTATAGATGTTGCCTGCGCTGTCATAGATGCTATACCAACCCCATCCTCTTCCACTAGGAAAATCAGTAGGTATCCAAGATACTCCATCCCAAGTGTGGTACCAGCAAGAAAACAGATTTCCTTGAGCATTATACGCGAAGCTGTACCGAGAGATATTCACCCAATGGCCATTTAACCAATGCTCATACAAATTTATGAGCATATTGTTATTCTCATTGTATGTGTAAGTGTTCCGCCATCCATCCACCAATTGACCATTTTCCCAAGACTCGTATAAATTTGTAAGCAAATTGTTGTTCGTATCATATGTGTAAGTGTACTTATGGCTCTCCACCCACAGACCATTCTCAAATTGCTCTGACAACTCGGATAGCATATTTCCTTGACCATCATAGGTATATGTATTGCGGTACAAATTCACCCATTGATCATTCTCCCATTGTTCTGTGTGAGAAGAGAGTCTATTGTTATTAACATCATATGTGTATGTGTGCCGATATCTATTAGACAACTGACCATTCTCCCAAGACTCATCCAGTTTTGAGAGTATATTATTGCTCGCATCATAGGTGAGCGTGTACCGAATGCTAAGCACCCATTGATTGTTCTCCCATTGCTCAAATTGAGATGATAGCATATTGTTGCTCGCATCATAGGTGAGTGTGATCAACGAGAAATACACCCATTGCCCGTTCAACCACTCTTCGTATAGAGATGACAGCCTATTGTTATTAGTATCATAAGTATAGGTTCCTCGATGCCTACCCTCCAATTGGCCGTTCCACCAAGACTCGAAAAATTCTGTAAGCCTATTATTGCTTGCATCATAGGTGTAAGTATATTCAAACCGATCCAATAGACCATTTTCCAAATGCTCGTACAATTCTGAAAGCATATTGTTGTTTGTATCATATGTATAAGTGTGCTGATCACTATAAAACAATTGACCATTCTCCCAAGACTCGTGCAACTCGGAGAGCATATTGTTGTTTGTATCATAGGTGTATGTGTCCCGAGAGCTATTCAGCCATTGACCGTTTTCCCAATACTCAAACCAATCGTTGAGTATATTATTATTTGCATCGTATGTATTTGAATGGCGAACAGTATCCACCCAAAGACCATCAATCAATTTTTGCATCATATCGAAAGTTCTTTTAGCGCTGGCATTAAAAGAATATAGATGCCTGGTTGTATCCTGTGTGCTTATAACAATTGCGGTATCAATCACATAGATCTGTGATGGGGGGGATAACGTCTTATTGGTTCGCTGAAGGTTTGTTTTATGTCTGTTGGGATAAGATCTATCATTGAGAAAAGGATATAATGTATTATTAACATCAAGGTTATCATTTCCACTCTTGAGCCTGTCTGGAATTCTTGAGGTTGAGAATTCGAGAGAACTCTTTCCCTGTATTTTCCAGTCAATTATCGGTACGTGTTTATCCTGTTGGTCCAATTGACTATTCTTAATATTAGGACTTACTTCTCTGTTTTGTTGATACAACTGTGCAAAACATATTTGCGACACCAACAAAAAGGATAGCAGAGTGTATATTGTTTTTTTCATAGCTTTCACCTAATAATTATTAAAAAAATAAAAGCCTCTCTGAATAAGAGGCTTGACTAATTTCTTATTTCAGCAAAATCATTTTCTTAGTTTGAACAAAATCTCCAGCTTGTATTCTATAGAAATATACTCCACTCGAAAATTTGCTTGCATCAAAGTCAATATTGTAAAATCCCACTTCCTGTTCTTCATTTACCAAGTCAGCAACCTCATTACCAAGTAAATCATATATTTTAAGTGAAACATTACTTCTATGTGGTATCTGGTATTTAATTGTTGTTACAGGGTTAAATGGATTCGGGTAGTTCTGTGAAAGTATAAAATTTTTTGGTAGGATCTCTTTATCGTTTATCACGCCTGTTGGAGTTTTTTTAACACAAATATATACACCGTCTGGAGTTCCAACGAATATTTCACCTTCCGAATTCTTTTCAATTGCAGAAACATCATTAGTTGTCAGCCCGGCATTATGCGTGACCCAGCTATTACCATTGTCCGTGGAAGAGACAATACCTAGAGATCCAATAGCAAATAATTGATCGTTATTGTCTGTTACAATATCGTATATACGGTTAATATGGCTACTATCTATACAACTATATACACTATCCCAGGTTGCCCCGTTATTTGTTGATCTGAAAATATAACTACTTCCATATAATGGCCACATACCTCCACTTCCGGCTCCTGCGAATAAAAGACCAGTTGAATTACAAATTAGTGATGTGAAGCCCCAAGAATATTCTTGCCAACTTATACCGTAATCAGCAGAACGAAATGCTTTTGGCAAATTCCTTGCGGGACACCCCGCAATAATTTCTTGTGAAGGCAAAATAACAATACCGTGTACATCGGCACTATCTAACACTTGTATCCATTGACTGCCATTATTTGTAGAACGTAAAACACCACCGAAACAGTTAGCAACATATAAATTATTTAAAGCGTCCTCAACCATACCATAGACTGAAGACTGATTTAATATGCTTGTCCAACTGCTACCATTGTCTGTTGACCGATATATTACACCACCAAGGGATGTTGCAAAAATATCATCATTATGATTAATGAATATAATGCTAAAAAAATATGAAAAGCTTGATGTATTTAATTTAATCCACCTATTACCACCATCAGTTGAGCGAAATAATGAATCACCAGCTGTAACGAAGATGTCGTCGTTCGAGTTTATTGCAATGGAATTGACATCACTAACATTAAGGTAATTGATTCTTTCCCAGTTAACATCTTGTGCATAAGTTTTATAATAAAATATAGCCGAGAAGATTAAAACATTGACTAAATATAAATTTTTCATAGCCCTCACCTATTAAATAATTAAAAAGGACAAGCCTCTCATTTTCTGAGAGGCTTAACTAATTCTTATTTCAGCAAAATCATCTTCCTTGTCTGCACAAAATCTCCCGCTTGTATTCTATAGAAATATACTCCACTCGAAAATTTGCTTGCATCAAAGTCAATATTATAAAATCCTACTTCCTGTTCTTCATTTATTAAATCTGCGACCTCATTGCCAATTATATCATATATCTTAAGAGATACATTACTTCTATGTGGTATCTGGTATTTAATTGTAGTTACAGGGTTAAATGGATTGGGGAAGTTTTGTTCTAGATTGAAAGTTAAAGGCCTAGATAATTCATCTTCAACATCAGTATACGTCTGAACATATACTAATGTATCTATGCGCCAATAGTCCAGACTATTGCTTGATATAGTAAAGGTTAAATTGAAATATCCAGAGTCTGGAAAATTTGGGAAAGTGGCTGGATCAAAAGTTACTGCAAAAGCAGCTGGTACGCTTTTAACTTCACCAGGTAAAAGATTGGGGCATCCTCTACCACCCTCTGGAAATATATCCGTTACCCAAGGATTCTCACTCGTCATTTTAACAACAATGTTTTCTAGAGTGTAGGTCGATCCTGCATTTTTTAGAAATGGCTTAAAGGTATATTTATAATTATTAGCTATCCCAACAGGGAGACTATCAATTGATAACGGTACAGTAGTAAATTTGGTGGCATTTGGAACTGGGAATTTTTCTCCTGTTGTATTATCAATAGAAGTAACTGAAACATCGTAGAATTCTTCAGCTAACGGTAAGTCAAAACTCCCCAGCCATAATTCACCAGAGGGGTTTAGTAATTGATGAACAAAATCTACTGAATCAATCAGAACACCTCCAAATGTTTTAATATATCCACGTGCTGATATCTGATGAGAATTAGGATTTTCAATCGTAGAAAATATATGAGCAGTATCTATCCCTGCAGCGTAATATCCTTTTTCGGGAAATACATTGTGTGGGAACACTAAATTGTTCATCCATTCCACGGCTCTGTTAACAACATCATCTTCACCATTAGCAACACCATCTGGCGTAAGCCATACCTCCTCATATAAGGGATATTCTTGTCCCCACCTTATAGAATCCGGATTATAATGATCAACATCAGTCCCTATTGGACATCGTAAATCATATCCCGAACTTATGGGTTTAACGACATCGTCAAAGTAACTATAAATCGCTTTTGGCGAGCGCCCAAAAGTCCGTACATAAGGGACATAAGAAAACTGCCAGGCTGAGATATCTCCATAACTAGCACAGTTTGGACCTAAAAGCACTGCAATTGGCCGATCATAATAGGTACCAATATCATTCGGTATATATCCATTGAACCAAGATTGCGGATCTGGACAAATTGAGAATAGATCGATTGGTGAACATCTTGTCATTGGATCCAAAGTTGAGGTTGGATAATTCATTAAACGGCTAATGCCATCATTCAATCCGAACTGTCCCCCCCAGTCATTACGTATATCTATGATAAGTCCATCCGTTTCCATAAGTGCTTCCACTGCTAAAACAAATTCATAACTTACTCCGAAATAATTGTGATGATAAACATATATATAACCAATGTTTGTCCCATCGATAATTCCATAAGTTACCGCTCCGTTATTCCAATTAAATTCTGGCATTGGTACACCGGGCACCTGTAACTGCTCATTATTAATATAACTAGAAGGGACGCTGAGAGTAATCATCGAATCTAGTGGCAGATGCACTATCTGACCAGAGGAGTGCTTAACTACGTCAATTGTATCAAACAAGTGCCAGCTCTCACTAGCTGCGCATAATAGTGTTCGCTTATCGGCAGTCGGCGCTCCGCCCATCCATAGAGTGTGAGGTACACCTCCCTGCAATAGTTCCCCCAAGATTTGATACCACGGTACACCCTGATAACCTAGAATGATATCGCCAGGGACTAATCCTAGTGGATGGTTTGATACTGCTTTGTAAACAAGCAAGGTACTATCTTCAAGAGGTGTAAGACCGGCACCAAAATTAGTTATAAATCCGTATCCATCAGCAAGAATTGGTGCCCCGGGATTTAATGAGGTAGTCCGCATTACATTATCCATTGCATACGCATGTGCATCTTTTATCCCAAACGCAAGATCGTTTAAGATTCTTGAAAATTCTCCGCGACTTGTGGAATCATTGATTTGTGATCTGAGGGCAGATGCAAGTGAATCCCAATTGATTGGATTCCAAAGGAATGTAGCATTATAAGCTCTGGCAAAATTCTGGTATACATCAAAAGTTGCCAGTTTGCCTGCAAGTGATTCCCCAGGACCCCAGAACTCTTTAATAATTGTTGGCCACTCATCTTTACGATCATAAAATGAAGGGTGCAACGAAGACGCAACTGATTTAGTCTCGTGCGGTGTCATTTTTTCTTTAATCGGCCAAACATCTTCCTGTGGTAGTTTAACTGTGTCAGATGATATTCCTGTAAGTAACTGAGAAAAACAAAAGTTTGATACAAATAAAATGAAAAACAAAATATGGGATAGGTTTTTCATAGCTTTCACCTAATAATTATTTAAAAAATTAAATCCTCTCTTAGTGAGAGGCTTTTCTAATTTCTTACTTCAACAAAATCATTTTTCTTGTCTGAACAAAACTTCCAGCTTGTATTCTATAGAAATATACTCCACTCGAAAATTTGCTTGCATCAAAGTCAATATTGTAAAATCCCACTTCCTGTTCTTCGTTTATTAAATCAGCGACTTCATTTCCAATTATATCATATATCTTAAGAGATACATTACTCCTATGTGGTATCTGGTATTTAATTGTAGTTACAGGGTTAAATGGATTGGGAAAGTTTTGGTCAAGAGTATAATAAATTGGCAATGGCTCTGCATCTGAAATACCGGTTATACTAATTGTCGTATCTATCTGCCAATAGTCCCAACCATTACTTGAAATATTAAACGTTAAATTAAAATATCCCGGCCCTGGAAATGTTGCTGAGTCGTAAGTAACTACGAATGGTTGTACAACACCCTTAATATCACCAGGCAAAAGATTTGGACATCCTCTACCACCTTCAGGGAAAATTAGTGTAACCCAGGGGTCATTGCTTGTTAGTTTAATAATTATATTTTCTATGGTTAAGCTTGTGCCTGCATTTTTTAGAAATGGCTTAAAGGTATATCTATAATTATTAGCTGTCCCAATAGGCAGACTATCAATTAATAACGGTATAGTTGTAAATTTACAAATATCAGGTGTGTTAAAATATTTATTTGTTTGGTTATCAATTGTACTGACACCTAGAGAGTAAAAATCATTAGTCTGTTGAGGTGGAATGTATCCACCATAAATACCGTCATTCGAAAGTGAATCTCCGTGTATTCCATCATCATAGAGCAATACAGAATCTAAAATTATACCGTCTGAATTTGAATATATAAGATGAGCGTTAAACTGATGATCATAAATATTTGAAAATGTTGTTCTGAATAAGACGTTATCGATACCAATTCTTGCATATCCTTTATCAACCTTGGGTGTATTTGCATAAATATTTCCATATAAGTTTGCATAATCAACAAGAGAGTATAGGGTAGAAATAAATCCGGCATAATCATATAGACGTTTATTCAAGAAAAACACGATGCCCCAATTTTCATTTTTATTCAATAACATTTGCGTTTCATAACCACTCCATTTACCGGAATGGCCCCAAGTGTCAGCACCATATTGAGAATCTCTGTACCAAATCAGACCCTGCAAGTATCCCTCCGTAGTCGAAAATCCCAACTGATCTGATAACATAAGTGAAACTGTTGTACTATCTAAAATCCTGTTGTTATTATATTTACCGCCATTCAAATAGGCCGAAATATAATTTGATAGTTCAAACTTATTAGTCCTGAGTTGTGTAATGGGATAAAAAGCATTCCCTTTATGACAACCTGGAGAGGCTACTATATATGGTACTGCAATTTGAGATGTATCCAATCCTTGTAGAAACCAAGAAGATGAGTTCATAGATAAAGAAGTAAATATGTTGTCTCTTGTATATTCATCAAATGATTGCCCGGTTAAATTCTCAATGATAAGGGCTAACAGGCAAGATCCAGGGTTTGAGTAATAACAGGATTGTCCAGGATGGGTATTATTAAAATTAGAAAGCGAATAATAAATTCCTCCCGGAGTAAAATATTGTATTAGTGTACTATCTAGCCTTAGTGGAGAATCCCCGCAACTCCCAAAGAACTCCTCCAGTTCCACCCAATAATCTGCAATACTTGATGAGTGTGTAAGAAGCATTTTAACCGTTATAGAATCATTTGGGAAAAATGGATTCACAACAGAAAAACCAGATGGTAGATAATCATTGATATTATTGTCAAGTTCTATTAATCCATTTTCCCAGAGTTGCATTACTGCTGTTCCTATAAATGTTTTTGATATTGAGCAAACAGCAAATAGCGTTGAGTCCTCAACCGGTAGTTGAAGTTCGACATCTCTAAAACCATAATTTTTATTCCATATCACTTGATCATTTTTTATAATTAAGGATGCAATGCCGGGGATAGAGAGAGAATTCTTATAAGGCAGTGATAATGGAATCAAGCATTAAAGAATCTAAAGTTACATTAATACTTCCCATTTCCCCTTCAGCTGAAATCATTTGTGGTGGATTTTCATTAAAAAACTCTTGCTGAGCAAATGAACTAATTTGTAATAAAAGAAATACAATAAAAAGTAATGATAGATTTTTCATAGCACTCTCCGATTAAAGTATTAAAAAAGTTAAAACCACTTTAAATAAAGGGTTTAATAGTTTTTTTTATTTTATTAAAATTATTTGTTTTTTTTCATTAAAAATCTTTTTTAAACCAGAGGCAAGGTCAAGGGCTTCAATCAAGTAATAGTATTTCCCCTCTGTAAAATCACTACTCTCTAATATTATTTCATATGTCCCGGCTTCCTTAATATCATTTACTAACTCTTTTACTATGTCCCCATCATAATTATATAGACTTAGTTTAACATTTGATTTAACTGGCAAACAATATTTAATCTTTGTTTCCTTATTAAATGGGTTAGGAAAATTTTGCCCTAAATAATATTCCGACGGTAATAATTCTTCCAATGAGTCACCACTCAGCTTGTTTTAGACTAAATTCGTATTTATCAAAACCAGAGTATTGGGTTTTATCTATTATTATTTGTTACTAAGGTAATCTTATGCGGGTGGGAAATCTACCAATCTGGTCTATAAATCTTTCGATTTAGTATAAATGAAGAAAAAATTAGTTGGTAACTGCTAATGATTAACAAACTTGCTTCGATATTCTGAAGGTGAAATGCCAAATTGCTTTCTGAAACAATCAGAAAAGTAAGCTGGGTTAGTAAATCCAACTTCTAATGCTATTTCTGAGATATTCCCAAAGTTTTTTTCCAGTAATTTTGCAGACCTGGAAAGTCTTATTCGTTTAATCAGGTCACTTGGCGGTTCGCCGACAAGTGCTACTAATTTTTTATTCAAAGTCGCCCTCCCGATTGCAATTTGTTTCGCAAATGATTCAACCCCAAAATCAGTATCAGATAAATGACTATTTATAATTTCAATAGCTTTCCTTAGGAAAACTTTATCAGTAGATGTAATCCTCTTATCATCTAAATTAAATAATCCATCTTGTAAAAAGTGTTCTTTTAGTTTTTCCCTTTGTCCAAGAAGGTTCTTAACTCTGGCTTTAAGAATATCTGCATCAAAGGGCTTCATTATATAATCATCTGCACCCAATTCATATCCTTCAATCTTATCTTTGTTAGTTGCCTTTGCGGTTAGCATAATTATAGGTATGTGGCTGGTTCTTTCATCACTTTTTAGCTTACTACACATTTCAAATCCATCCATCTTCGGCATCATCAAATCACTGATTATAATTTCAGGAATTTCTTCAAACGAAATTCTTAAACCGTCCTCACCGTCGTTGGCTGCATAGATTATATAGTCATTTTCAAAAATGCCTGTGATGAAAGATCTCACTTCTAGATTATCTTCTACTACTAAAAGCGTGGGTTTTTGTGGATGGACCAGAGATTCTATTTCAAATCTGTTTTGAATAGATGCATTTTTTGTAATACTTTCTTGTTGAACAGGAAGGGTGAATTGTTCATCTTTATCAATCTTAATTATTTGTTCAGGTTTTAGATGTTCTTTGCCCAACGGTAAGCTAATTGTAAAAGTTGATCCTTCACCTTCTTTACTCTCAACATAAATCTTTCCTTTTTGTAGATCAACAAGTTCTTTTGTCAATGCTAATCCTATCCCGGTGCCTTCTTGCTCCCTGGTATGAGTATCATCAACCTGATAGAACCTGTCAAATATTTTATTTATTCTTTCTTTTGCTATTCCAATTCCTGTATCGGATATTTTGATCTCAACCATATCAATATTTTTAACTACAGTTACATTGATTCTTCCGTATTCTGGGGTAAACTTGAAAGCATTTGAAAGCACATTATTAATTACTTTATACATTTTATCTTTATCCAGATAGGCGAGAATCTTTTCCACATCCTGATCTAAATTAAGTGTTATTTTCTTTTTTTCTGCTAAAGGTGTAAATGAAAGGATTATGTCTTTTACTAAATCAACCACATCCGTTTCACTTGCTTTGATTGTCATTTCACCTGCTTCTAGTTTAGACAAATCCAAAAGTTGATTAACCAATCCGATAAGTCTTTGTGCATTTCTGTATATGAAGTTAGCGCTATCTCGGGTACTCGTTTCATTTGTCTTCTCGATGATCTGTTTAGCCGGCCCTTGAATTAATGTAAGAGGTGTGCGGAACTCGTGGGAAATGTTTGTAAAGAATCTGGTTTTTATTTTATCAACTTCGTGAAGTTTTTGGGCTTCAAATCTGCTCATTTCAAATTCTTGTTTAATTTTAATTCTTTTTAACTGGCCTTTCCAGATGGAATAAATAATACTGCTAATAATAATTATGTAAATTATATAAGCCCAAGTGGTCTGCCACCAGGGAGGAAGTATAATAATTTTTATTGACGCTTCTTTTCCATTCCAGACACCGTCACTATTTGCTGCTTTTACCCTGAAAATATATTGACCGGGGTCAAGGTTAGTATATGTCGCATTTCTGATAGCATCAGGACTTTTCCAGTTATTATCAAAGTTTTCAAGCATATAAGAATAAATATTTTTTTCTGGTCCAACATAATGTAGTGCAACAAATTCGAGATAAAGATCATTTTGGTCATAGGCAAGTTCGACATCCTTAAGTTCTGATAAGTATTTGCTGAAATGTAGTGAGTCATCCGTTCTATTAAATAAAGAAATCTTTGTAATTACAACTTTTGGTGGAATAGGATTGTCCTTAACTTGATCCGGGAAGAAGGAAACTAATCCTTTGGCACTACCTATGAAAATTTCACCGTTGGAGCTTATAAATTCAGCATAACATTGTTTACTCTTAAGCCCATCTTCTATTCCATAGTTTTTAAATGATTTTCTATTGGGATCAAATCTTGAAATCCCATTTATTGTTAATAACCAAAGATTACCATCATCGTCTTCGACCATCTCGCGAACTTCGTTACTAGGCAATCCATCTTTAATAGTAAAATGCTTTTTGATGGCATTATTATCAATCAGGAATAGTCCATTAGCATAAGTTCCGTGCCAATAATTCCCATTTTTACTCTCAAATATTTTAATTGAGCCAACATTTAAATCAGTAGATATAAATTCCTTTTTATCAACTAGATATTCATATAATCCCTTGAAATTTGTAGAGTACCAAATTCTATTCTTACTATCTTTCATTATGCCTATCAATCTAAAAGCTTCAAGATTTTCAGGACTAATTTGGTATAACTTTGAAGTTCCTGTTTTTTTATTAAATTCAACTACTCCATCAAGGATGCCAATCAGAAGTCTGTCATCATCTATTTCAAATATCCCCTGCACTCTGTTTTGAATCAATCCCACATTCTTTACAGGGCTACCAATGTAATAATCTTTGAAAGTCTTATTTACCATATTGAATTTAATTAATCTCGGGCCACGGTCTCCGATCCACAAATCTCCGTTTCTGTCGAACATCGCTCGGCAGAAATTAAAATACTCTTGTTTCCTTAAACCTGATCCTAAGAAATTAAAAGATAATTTTTCGTTTCTTGACTTATTATAAATGTATAAAGTGCCTTCTCCAGTAATTATCGCTAAGTTATTTTTCTTATCCTCACAAATAACGCTAACATCTGTCCCCGTGGGTAAGCCCTGCTTTGAAGTGAGTTCCCAATTAATAAATGATGATTTTGATTGATTAAAAACATTAATCCCTCCGAACCAGGTCCCAAACCAAAGCACACCAGAATGGTCTTTGAGGAAAGAAATTAGATTGGATCCAGGAGTGTAATTGTCCGAATAACTAAAACCACTACCGCATTTAACAAATGTAGAATTATTAAAGTCAAAATATTCAGGGATTTCATTTTTGTTTAAGAGCCATAGATTACCAAAGTCATCTTCGCAAAGCGGCATAGCCCAGTCAGTAGACAAACTATGTGGATTGCTGGAATCGTGTCTGAAATGTAAAAACTCATTTCGTCTTGGATCAAATCTTTCTAATCCTGCTGGTGTTGTCAGCCAAAGAAATCCTTTCTTATCTTCATAAATAAAATAAACTGTATTGCTTACTAAAGAATTGGTGTTGCTACTATTCCGCTTGAATCTTTTAAAAGAATTGGTTTGGTTGTCATAAAAGTTCAATCCGCCTCCATCTGTACCAATCCATATCAGCCCATTTGAATCCTGAAAAATATTTAAGATTTTGTCATCACTTATACTAGTGCTACTATTTTTATCATTTCTGAAATTTATTAAAGTATCTTTATTAACGCTGTATCTATAAAGTCCTGTGTTTACTGTACCAACCCAGATATTACCTTTGTTATCCTCGAGAAAAGGAAGCTGACCTAGCTCCGACTTACCCCAAACAGAAACAGACGAATTGATTTTTTGTTGATTATTACCTGAAGGACCAAAATTTATGAGTTCATTATTTTTATAATCAAACCTATAAAGACCGTTGGTTTGACTATTGATGAACCACAATTTATTAGCACTATCTAAGTGTATGTAACCAATCTTTTGATCTGATTTAAAGATGGAATCCGGAAATTCATAATTAATAAAAGTTTTTGTAACTGGATTAAATTGCTGTAAACCTGAATTGGTTGATATCCAAAGTATGCCAGTGATATCTTCTCTGATTGCATTTATTTGATTCTTTAACCCATCAACTTCACTCGATTTGTATTGATAAAATGTATAGCCATCATATTTAACCAATCCTCCTTCAGTTCCAATCCATATAAATCCGAGATGATCCTGAAAAATAGAACAGCCAGAATTTTCTGGGAGTCCGTTCTCAACTGTGATATGATTAAAACGTAACTGTTTTGTTTGGGTGTATAGGTTTATTGTTGTTGAAAGTAATAAAAGAAGACTGAAGCTTAAGTATTTAGTGGATAAATACCGCATCTAGCTTTCGAATAAAATTAAGACAAAATTCTTATTTAAAGTTTCAAAATATTAAGATTACTTGCAATAAATATATTCTTAATTAAAGTTAAATAGTAGATATCTCATTTTATTGACAACAATATCTCATTTATATTTAAGTTAATAAATTAATTAGAAATTTATAATGAATTATAAAATAAATGATAATGTTTTTATTTCGTTTCCTGCATTAGAAACTAAAAGACTGCTTCTAAATGAGTTTATGAAGAGTGATGCAGATGAACTTTTTATAATGCGTTCAGACGATAGAGTTTTGAAATATCTTGATAGGGATCCTCATAAATCTATTGAAGAATCAGAGCTAATGATCGAAGGAATTATTAAGTCATTCAAAGATAAAGAAGGTATCAACTGGATAATTAGAAAAAAAGACGCGTTAGATGTAGTTGGCTATATTGGATACTGGAGGATGAGAAAAAAAGATGTAAGGGCAGAGATTGGATACGCTTTGAAACCTGAATACTGGGGCAATGGCTATATGCAGGAAGCATTAGCTAAGGCAGTCGAATTCGGGTTTAAGGAATTCTGTTTGCATAGTATTGAAGGCAATGTTAATCCTACTAACTTAAGTTCCATAAAGTTATTAGAAAAATTAGGCTTTAGAAAGGAAGCATATTTTAGAGAAGATTATCTTTTTAAAGGCCAGTTTTTAGATACTGCAATTTATAGTCTATTAGAAACAGATTTTAAAAATTAATAAGGTAGTGTATTAATTTGGAAATTGATTATAGTAAATAATATTGAAAAAAAATGACTTGGGAAAATTAGAGCGAGCGATGGGATTCGAACCCACGGCATTCAGCTTGGGAAGCTGACACTCTACCAACTGAGTTACGCTCGCAATATTTTAAAAGACTCATGTAAAACTATAATAAGATCAGCAGTTATTCAATAATTGTAAACAACTACTATTATCCACATTTCAGAACAGCCAAATTTTCTGTTTTTAGAATTACAATTTGCTTTCCACAAACTGTAAAACTTCTGTTAGTTTCTTCTGCGCCTCTTCTTTTAACTCTTCACAATTTTTTCTCATTTCAGAATTAAACTTATCATCTTTAATATCTTTAAGATTGATTAGTACATTGTAAATTCCGCCGAGCACACCTGTATAAGCACTTTGTGCACCAACACCGACATCAGTTATAGAATTTGGATTGCCGTGCCTTGCAACTGTCTCAGCGATTTCAATTGCTTCATAGCTCAGCTTAGCAGTATTAAGAGGAACATGAACTGCTTGTTTTAATCCATTTTGCATAGCGCTTTCGCGAACTTTCTTTTCTTCTACAGTTTTGTTAGGCAATCGTCTTGCGGCCATATAATCATTAAAAGCATTTGTGTCATCATCAATCGCTTTAACTAAAATGTTTTTAATTTGCTGGCATTTATCCGCAGCTTCATTTAGAATTTTATCAGTTTCAGGATTACTCCCCCGCTTATTAGCGGTAAGATTTGCAACCATAGATGATAACGCAGCACCAAGTGAGCCGGATAATGCTGCAATTGAACCTCCGCCGGGAGCTGGAGTTTCTCTTGAAACCTCATCAACAAAATCTGTAAGTTTCATCTCAACTAGTGCAGTATCAATATTTTTTGGTAATCCTAAAACTCTTTCTTCGATTATAAATTCTGATACATCATTTAATCCAAGTGATTGAACCGCGGTGTTTAATATATCTCGAATAGGAATTCCAGTTGAACGATGCTGTTTTTTTAGAAAATATTTTCCTGTTTCGAGTAAAGCAGGATAAGGGACCATACCAACAATTTCGCTTCCCGTTACACGTAATCCTCTTTCTACAGCAAGTTTTTCGGTTTCATCAAAAACGTGATGCATTGATGTTACTTTGTAATTTGTAAGGTTTATTGATATTTGGGCACGGTCGTATTTGTTTACCATCCAGCCAATTGCTTTGCAATATTTAAACTTGCCGGGAATTTTAACTGATTGTCCTTCAATTTTATTCACATCAATACCATTTAAATCTAAAAGCTCACCAAGATTATAGTGATGGACTTCTTGACAATGCTTTATTGTTTCATTTATTGTCTTACCAGTAAAATCACAGCTTCCACAAGGATATTTGTCCTTTTCATACTTTAGAATTTTTTCGCTTTTAAAGTAAAACGGCCCATCGCCGCCTTCACGTGCGCTTCTCCCCTTTTCTCTTAATTCAAATGCAATATCAGTTGCATATTTCTCTTCACGTGTATTAAGATTAACATTGTATGCAATAAGAAATTCTCTAACACCGATAACAGTTCCACCTGCTTTAGCATTAAATTTAGTTGGACCAAAATCAGGTTTCCATTCAGATTTCTTAAGTTTTTCTTCTAGAGCTTCATATTCACCCTGTCGTATTTTTGCAAGATTTTCTCTTTCAGGTTTGGTAGCAGATTTTTCATAGAGATAAACAGGTATATCAAGTTCTTCTCCCACTCTTTTGGCAACATCTTTAGAAAGTTGGATGCATTCTTCAGTTGTAATTCCGCTTATAGGAACAAACGGGCAAACATCTGTAGCACCCATCCTTGGATGGGATCCTTTATGCTTGCTCATATCAATCAGCTCAGAAGCTTTTTTATAGAATTGAATGCTGCTTCTGTAACACCTGTAGCATTACCGATAAATGTTACAACTGTGCGGTTCATATCAAAACCAGGATCAACATCAAGTAGTTTTACACCTTCTACCTTTTCAATTTCATCGGTTATCTGTTTTATTATTTCAGGACGCTGTCCTTCGGAAAAGTTTGGTACGCATTCAATAAGCTGTTCGTTCATTTGTTCCTCGATAATTGTTTATCATTCCTACCAAAGTAAGAATCGGTTTTATAAGCTTTTGATTCCCGCCTGTTCGGGAATGACTTTTTAGACGATACAAATTTAAAACAATTGACTTGAATTCTCATCTTATTACCCAATTATTTTATATTGTTATACATAAAAAAATATTAAAGTATCACATGGAACGATTAGCATACAGAGTTAATAAAGCCGGTTCAATAAATAATCTAAAACTGATTAATGAAAATCTTGGAATTCCTTCAGATGATGAAGTTACTGTACAGATTAAAGCAATTGGTTTAAATTTTGCAGATATTTTTGCAATTCAAGGATTATATTCCGCAACTCCAAAAGGAAGTTTTGTTCCCGGATTAGAGTTCTCGGGAATAATAATAAACAAAGGGAAATCTGTAAATGAATTTGATATTGGTGAAAAAGTAATGGGTGCAATAAGATTTGGAGCCTATACAGATTATTTAAACATTAATAAAAATTATATTCTAAAGATTCCTAGTGGATGGAGTTTTGAAGAAGGCGCTGCTTTTATTGTTCAATCTTTAACAGCATACTATTCATTGGTCTCACTTGGCAATATACAAGAAAGATCAACGGTACTAATTCATTCAGCTGCCGGAGGAGTAGGACTTTTTGCTAACAGAATTGCAAAAAGATTTAGTGCTTTCACGATTGGTTCAATTGGAGATAAATCAAAAATAGATCTTCTAACAAAAGAAGGTTATGATAAAGTAATAGTTCGGGATAATAATTTTGCTGAAAAATTAAAAGAAAGTTTAAACGGCAGAGATCTAGATATTGTATTAGAATGCATTGGCGGAAAAATATTTTCAGAAAGTTTTAAGCAAATGAGTGCCGGAGGCAGAATAATAGTATACGGTGCGGCACAATATTCCACCTACAATTCTACTCCAAATTATTTTAAAGTTTTAACTAAATATTTAACAAGACCTAAAGTTGATCCACTTTCTTTATCTGACAAGAACAAAAGTGTTATGGGTTTTAATCTTATCTATTTGTGGAATAGAATAGAAATGATGAAAAAGTATTTAAATAATATTTTGAAAATGGAACTTCCAAAACCATTGATTGGTGAAGTATATAATTTTAAAGATCTTTTAAGAGCTGTAAAAAAATTTCAATCAGGGCAAACAATTGGAAAGGTTGTTGTTAAGGTTGATTAAATATTAATTGCCGGTGGTATAAGGATAGTTCATTATATCAGCCATAGAAAAAATATACTCTGTTAATGTCGGGTCGGCATTCAATCTAAAATAGAATAATTGATTTGCACCAAACAATAATGATTTTACATCATACCCCAGAAATGTTAAATAAGCAGTCATACAAGAGCTTAATTGTCCATCACCGCTATAAATCAATATTGGCTGATTGTTGGGTAATGTCTGTAAACTATTAGTACTTCTAAATTCAAACAATGGGGTATCTTTAAACCATACAGTATTTTCCGGATGGCCTCTGCTCCCTAAATCACGCGGTGCTCCATATAACTGTCCCTTGCCATAACAAACTAAAAAATGCGTGTTTATTATACCAGTAGAGATATTTTCAGAAAAGTTTACACCAGATATAAATCCTTTTTTAATAATTTCTTTAATTCTATAATTAGTTTTTTCTTGTTCAGTGATTAAAGAAGGTGGGAATTCTAGATTAGGCAGATTGGTAAAAGGTTTTTTAGGATACTCTAAGTTCAAATAAGATTGATCGGAATTACCTAAAGCACCAAGCCATTCAGCAGCAAAATCCACATTCCAGGAAGCCATTCCATAGTTTAATGTATATACATTTGTAAATCCGGCTAAACGTAATAAGCACACAAAGTATGCTGATGCCTGACCATTTTTAGAAATGATAACTATATTTTTAAGAGGAGTAATTTTATTTAAAGAATCAACAATTTCATAGAGATTGAGTACTGAAATATTTCTTGCGAACTCAATATGTCCTGCCGTAAATTCTTGAGGTTCTCTTATATCCAAAATAGAATACTGTAAATTATTACTAAATAATTCGGACGCACTAATTAATGCAGGTGCTAAATCTGTATTTGCAAAATCACCAATACTTTCTATGTAGCGTAAGATTTTTGCAGTCCCATCAAGTTCAATATTATCGTTAAGGAGACTATTTTCATCAAGACAACTACTTAAAATAAGCAGGAGTAAAAAGAAAAATATTTTTTGATTTATTTTCATATCATTAATTCACCGGGATATAATCGGATTTATTAATTCCTATGAACATCCCTATTACATCTTTACCTTTAACATTCCAAATAGTATTTCCTGATCCCTGCACATAGGGATTGTTTATGTCTTCATTTTGATCTTTAGTTTTAAAGTAATCACTAAAAGAATGATCAAATGAATAAACTCTTAAATATCTGCGTCCATTGTAAATAGGTGTTTGGAAATTTATAGGATACACAGCAGTTCGAATTCTTATAGAATTATTCTGTGAATTATTTTGAGGGTCAGAAATATTATAAAAATCTTTAGCAACTTCATAAGTTCCAACATCAACAGCCCACAACGCTGAGTATACTTCATCTTTGAAGGTACTTATATCAGTCTCAGCAAAAAATCCACCAGTGTTATAGTTCACCGAATTTATAATGGGTTTTGCCGGAATCTTTGTGATTGCATAAAATCTATATGTTTCCCATTCGCCAAATAATTCATAATATTCTTCCTCGAGAGCTTTAAGCTCATAAAGTGGTTTATACAATCCATTTCCAGCATAGTGTAACGGAACTATTTGAAATCCATTAATTCTTAAATAAAGTGTGGCATTATTAATCTCTGCAAGACTAGAATCATATTTAACTCCTAAGGGCAATGTTTTAGTCAAACTAACTCCAGGGAAAAATCCTTCAGTAGAAATCTGACATCGGACTACAACCTTCTGCTTATAAATTAATTCCGGGTTAAGTAATTCTTCATTCTCACAGCCAAAGAAAAATGATAAGGATAACAATAATATTATTACAAAATTTTTCATATTTAAAATGTTATACTAACTCCTAAAGCAGGAATAAAAGGAAAAAGAGAAATTCTTTTTAACATCGGTTTATCATTCCCAGAATCATCTTTAGGAAAAACAATAAATTGAGCAAATGCATTTCTTCTATTATAAACATTGTAAAAGTTAGCAAATAAATTAATATCAACTTTTGCCATTTTTATTTTATAATTAAAACTTAAGTCAAGCTTGTGATAAGCTGGAAATTTGTAAGTATTAAGTGCATCGTAATCAAGTAAAACTTGTTCGGGCCCTGAAATACCAACGGGATTGAAAATAAACTGTCCATCAGGTGCATTATATCTCATCCCGGTTGCATAGGTAAATGTTGCACCAAACGTTATTGCATCATTTAGGTTATAAGTTGCAGCTAATGAGAGATCATGTCTTCTATCGTACTTTGGATAAAATATTTTTCCTGCATTAAGTTCATCAAACTTTCGTTTAGTCCAGGATAATGTATAACCGACCCATCCTTGTAAATTGCCATCTCTCTTCTGAAAAAATATTTCTATGCCGTAGGCTTCACCTTCGCCTTTAAGAAACTGATCTTCAATTGAATTATTAAGTGGATTTATCTCTGGTGAGTTTTTAAACTCATACAGTTTTTTCATATCCCGATAGTAGGTTTCAATAGAAGCTTGATATGAATTTTCATAAAAATAAGTATCTAAACCAAAGACAAATTGTGCTGATCGGCTTGGTTCAATATTAGCAGTCGCCGGGTACCAAAGATCAGTGGGAAGAGCGATATCATTTCTTGAAATAAGATGTAAGTATTGATTGGCTAAGGCAGCTGCAGTCTTGATATAAAAATCATCGAACATTTGATATGAAAAGGAAATTCTTGGTTCAAATGATAAAACTCTTCGTGCATCAAAATAAAATATCCTGCCCCCGATATTTGTGTTTAACCTATCGAAAAATTCTGATTCGTTTTGAAAGTATAATGCTGCTTCAATCGAATTAATATTTTTACCTGCAAATGGATCTTTTTCATAACTCAAATCATAATACTCATTGTAAAGCAAATCATAATTATGGAAAGACATTTCAAATCCTGTTTTAAATTTTTGATTCATTGCCCAATTTAGTTCGGCAGTTTGCTTAAAAATTAAATCGGTCAGATTTGGATTTGTAAAGTATGACGATGAACTTGTGGTGGCGGAACCAATTCCTACTTTAGATGAAAACTCATAATTAACGTAACTTAAAGACGAATTAAGGAACAAAGATTTTGAATTAATCTGCAACCAATTAAGTGTAACGTTTAAATTCTTCCATTCAATATCATAGGTAATATCATCTTCTTTAGGATTGTACATTCTGTCACTGCTGTACATTGCACTTAAAGAAAATGCACTTACATCAGAGATGTTAAAATTTATCTTTCCATTTAGATCATAAAAATTATAAAGTGGAATTGAACTTTGTTTATTAAAATTCCTTTGCAGAGCATCGTAATACATCCATCTGCCAGCAACCATGTATGTAGCTGCATCTTTTAAAGGTCCCTCCATAGAGAAGAAAGAATTTATAACTCCCAATCCAATTGTTCCGGTTTCCTTTTCTTTAGTGCCCGATTTTAATTTAATATCCAGAACGCTTGATAATCTTCCACCGTACTCAGCTGGAAACGCGCCTTTTATTAATTTTATATCCCGAATTGCATTTGAGTTAAAAGTGCTTGCGATATTACCAATGTGAGCCGGATTATATAAAACAGCGCCATCAACTAAAGTTAGCGTTTGATCCGGTGAACCGCCTCTAACGTATAAACCGTTTGATAATTCTGAGCCTTTATTTATGCCTGGCAGCAACATGAGTGAACGAAATAAATCCATTTCACCTGAAAATGAAGGCAACTTAAGCATTAAATCTGGTGAGATATCGATAGTACTCAAAACATTTTTGTCTATTTTTTTTCCTTCAACAACTATTTCACTAAGCTTGATGTTTTCAGAATTTAATTGAACGTTAAAGTTCAAATCATTTTTTGAAGAAGTTAAATTGATTTCTTTAACTGTAACTTTATAACCAATGTAGCGAAAGATGAGATAGTATTTTGCTCTCTTCAGTTTTGGCAGCATATAAAATCCAAAATTATTAGCGGCAGCACCATAGATTGGATCAGTGTTTAAATTTATTGTGTCTTTATAAACTAAAATATTGGTACCAATTAATGCTTCGCCTGTTGTTGCATCATAAATAAAACCAGAAATTGATATGTCTTTATCTTGTGAAAAGTTTAGTTCAAATAATCCTAAAAGGATTATTATGGAGAAGATTGATTTGACTGCAGAGTGCATTTTACTCTGAAAATTATTAAAGTTACTACGTAAGAAATAGATAAATTTCATTAAAAAATCAATAGTTAAAACAAATGTTTAGTCTAGTTTCAATGATTGTGTCATCTTTTTTATCAAGGATTGTATACTTTATCGATTCATCTTACATTCTGACTTCTCACTTTACTTACTTAAATTAGCACCTCAAAATTATAACCACTTGGAGAACGATGAAAAAAATTAGAAATATAGCTATAATTGCGCACGTTGATCATGGTAAGACTACACTTGTTGATCAGATATTAAAACAATGTGCCGTATTCAGAACAAATCAGGTAGTTCGAGAAAGATTTCTTGATTCAAATGATCTTGAACGTGAAAGAGGAATTACTATCCTTGCAAAAAATATCAGCATTCCATTTAGAGATTATAAGATAAATGTAATTGATACTCCAGGTCACGCGGATTTTGGCGGTGAAGTTGAACGTGTTCTAAAAATGGCAGATGGTGTATTATTACTTGTTGATTCATTTGAGGGACCAATGCCTCAAACACGATTTGTTCTTGAGAAAGCTTTAGCGCTACACTTAAAGCCAATTGTTGTAATAAACAAAGTTGATCGACCGGACAATAGACCTGTAGAAGTACTTGATGAAATATATGATTTGTTTATTGAACTTGATGCGCATGAAGATCAACTTGATTTTCCAATCGTATACGCAAGCGGGCGTGATGGTTGGGCAATAAAAGATTTAAAGGATGAACGTAAGGATTTAACTCCATTACTTGACTCAATAATTGATGATCTTCCTGCTCCACCTACAAAAAAAGGTACCGTGCAATTACAGATAATGACTTTGGATTACAATGATTATGTAGGCAGGATCGGGATTGGAAGAGTGTTCAGGGGTAAACTTAAAATATTGGATAAACTTTCAATCATTAAAAGAAATGGAACAATTCATCCTATTTCTATAAAACAACTTTTTGTTTTTGAGGGACTGAACAGGCTTGAAGTTGAAGAAGTTTCTTGTGGAGATATTTGTGCCATCGTTGGAATAGAAGATGTTGATATTGGCGATACTATTGCAGATACAGAAAACCCAGAACCCCTTCCAATAATTTCTATTGATGAACCAACCATTAGCATGACATTTACTGTGAATAATTCTCCATTTTACGGTAGAGAAGGAAAACTTGTAACATCTAGACAAATTCGTGATAGGTTGTTTAAAGAACTTGAACATAACGTTGCATTACACGTACAGGAAACCGCATCTCCAGATTCTTATAGAGTTTCCGGAAGAGGAATATTGCATTTATCTATTTTAATAGAAAACATATGTCGAGAAGGATATGAACTCCAGATACGCGAACCAAAAGTCATTTATAAAACTATAGAAAATAGAAAAGCTGAACCAATAGAAGTTATGACAGTTGATGTTCCTGCCGAATTTGCTGGTAAAGTTATTGAGTTAGTTGGTCAGCGCCGTGGTGAATTAATGAAGATGGAAAACAAAGGAAAAATGAACAAGATTGAGTTTCACATTCCATCACGCGGAATAATGGGCCTACGTACAAAAGTACTTACTGCTACCCAGGGCGAAGCTGTTATGCATCACAGGTTTTATCAATATGAATTTTTTAAAGGCTCAATAGGAAATGTAAAAAGCGGCGTTATAATTTCTATGGAAGAAGGACTTTCAACAGCTTATGCCATTGATGGTTTGCAAGACAGAGGTAAGTTTTTTATCGATCCGGGCGATGTTGTTTATAAAGGTCAGATAATAGGAGAACATACTAAAGAAAATGATATAGAAGTAAATGTTCAGCGTGGTAAAAAGTTATCTAATATGCGTGCTTCAGGGTCTGATAAAGCGGTTAAGATAACACCTGCTATAAAATTTTCGTTAGAGGAAGCATTGGAATACATTGAAGATGATGAAATGGTTGAAGTAACTCCAAAATCAATACGTATGAGGAAACTATATTTAGATACTAACGAAAGAAAAAGATTTAATTTAGGTAAGTTGACTCAGCAGAAAGATTAAATTTTAAGGATTTCTTCTGGTTGATAAATTTTTATTTTCTCTTTAGTATTCTGATTAGCAGATTTTAAAATTGCATCCGCAACTTGTGAGGCTTTTATTGGACGATATTTATTTAGAGCCGGAATAATTTTAGTAATTGTTCCGGCTATTTTTATTCCTATTGATTCGCCTAGTCTTTTTTCACTTCTCAATCCGACAAGTATGGATGGTCGAAAGATGTGTATCTGTTTGAATGAAAGTAGCTGAACTTTTTCATCTAACTTTCCTTTAATTCTCAAATAAAAATTTCCGGATTTATAATTAGCACCGGCAGATGAAACAAGTAAATAAATTTTAACTCCATTTTGTGATGCTGCGTGGGCAACTTCATATTGATAAGTAAAATCTATTTTGTATTGTGCTTCCTTACTTCCAGCTTTTTTAATAGTAGTCCCGAGTGCGGAGTAAAGTTCATCACCCTTTATTTCATCTTTCCATAAAATCAATTTCTCAAAATTAACTATATGTTCTTCCAGTTTTGGATGTTTTAAATCCAAAGAATTTCTAACAAATACTTTTACTTTTTCATATCTATTATCATCAAGAAGTTTTAATGTAATAAAACTTCCAACCAACCCCGATGCACCAATTACTATTGCTGTTTTCATTAATTCTATTGAACAATTATTTCATCAATCATTAACCAGGGCTTGCCGCCTGCTTCCGGATGCCATTCTGGAAGTGCGTCATAATTTTTCGCAAAGATTTTAATAAACCTTGCTTCAGAGTTATAGATAGTAATACTAAAATCGTTTTGTATCCAATCTGGATTTTTTAAAGTTGATGGAATTTCAATCTTTCCGGCACTAATATAATTACTTCCGTTATCGGATAAATAAAACTCAACATACTTTGGAAATACAACCCATGATGAAGAGGCTTGAAAAAATCCAACGGATATCTTACTAACATTTGATATATCACCTAAATCAACAACTGCCTCAAAATCTGTTCCCTGATAACCCTGCCAAGACTTATCTCCGCCGCGAAAAGTATCGGATCCTCGTAAACCATCAGTCAATGCTTCAACTCCACCAGCGGAATATTTTTCACTATACGAATAAGTTAATCTAACATTTTTTCTGGTAGCTTTGTTAAAAGTAAAACCATGAATAAAAGTTTTACCAACTTTTTTATTTTCTCGATCCAAAAATATTAAAACATTTGAAGATTTATCAATATTAAAATTAAACTTATGATCATCTTGATTTATCAATAGTTCCTGTGCATAACTTCCAATTTTTAAATTAAGATTATCCTGCAACTGATTAACATTTACATTAAAACTATTTGTTGTTTCATCAAATGATTTTATTATTTCAAATGGTTTTGTTTCCAACCCATAATTAACATCAAGTAAGTTTAATCTATCATAATGTTTCTGAACTCTTTGTCTAAATTCTTCATAATTCCTTTCTGCAGGATATGTCCAGACTACCTCGGAAAGTGCAAGCATACGTGGGAATAATCTATCATCAATTAATTCTTGCGGTGCATATTCACTCCACATATTTCCTTCACTGCCAAGAACATGTTTTCTTTCATCAAAAGATAATTCCTGCGGAACCGGATCAAATGAATAAACTTTTTGCATATCTGTTACATCAACTGGATAATCATAATAGCAGTGACTTGTTGGTGAAACAATTACATCGTGTCCTTGTTTAGATGCATCAATCGCACCCTTTACTCCGCGCCATGATTGAACTGTTGCATCTGGTGCAAGTCCGCCTTCTAAAATCTCATCCCACCCAATAATCTGTTTTCCTTTAGTGTTGATGAATTTTTCCATTCGTTTAATAAAATAACTTTGCAGTTCGTGTTCATCTTTTAAATTTTCTGATTCTATCCTAGCCTGACATTTTGGACAATTTTCCCAGCGTTTTTTCGGTGCTTCATCACCTCCAATATGAATGTATTTTGAAGGGAATAGATCAATAACTTCAGAAATAACATCTTCCAAAAACTCAAAAGTCTTTTCATTTCCTGCGCAATAAATATCATAATAAATTCCCCAGAGAGTTCCCACATTAAAAGGCCCTCCGGTGCAGGAAATCTCAGGATAACAAGAAATAGCAGCAGTTGAATGCCCTGGCATTTCAATTTCCGGAACAACATTAATAAATCTGCTTTCTGCATAAGCAACAACTTCTTTAATATCATCCTGAGTATAAAATCCACCATAAATCGAACCATCATCGTAAGTTCTAAATGCACCTTTTTTAGTAAGCTCAGGATATTTTTTAATTTCAATTCGCCATGCTTGATCTTCTGTTAAGTGCCAGTGAAGTGTATTGAATTTATGGTAAGCAAGTAAATCTATGTATCGTTTAACAAATTCTTTATCCATAAAATGCCGGCAGCAATCAAGATTTAATCCACGCCAAACAAACTCAGGTTTGTCTAAAATTACTACCGCATTTAGCTCCCAATCGATTCCTTCAACTCTTGCAACAGAATTTATGTATGGATTAAACAGTTGGCGAAGAGTTTGGACACCATAAAACAATCCATTTAACTCATTGGCTTCGATCATAATGTTAAATGGATTTACAATTAAAGAATAACCTTCCTTACCGTAATCCTTTGTAGTTGTGGTTAATGATAAAATTATTGAATTAGTTTCAACCTTACCATTCCAAACTAGTGGAGTAAATTTAAAACCAGTAGCAGGATTTAGAACTTCGCTTAAATAATCTGCAACTTTTTTAGAATTAACATTAAAATAAATCTTTGTATCTGATGTTAACTTGAACGTCCCTTCATTAACAACCAAGCTTTTGGGTTTTGGAATAATGTTAATGTTATTCTCCGTTACCTGTGGGTATATTTTAGCGACAGTTAAGATAATGGATGATACAAATAGTATGAGAAATAATTTTTTCATTTTGTACTTTCATTTTTTACGATCTGATTATTCAGAGAATACTTTTTGTATAAAATTAAATTCTTCATCATTTAACGGATTATCCGTCCCGCTTAAATTTGATTTTACCTGATCAAGATTTCTAAAACCCGGAATTACTGAACCGACTTGTTTGTAATGTAAAAGATATTGTAGAGCTGCTCTTGATAGTTCCGGATTTGAAGGGCCAAATTTGTTTTTAAGTTTTTCAATCTGAGGTTCAAGTTTTGCAAGATTCTCTGGTCTAAATCTATCAGCATTTGCACGATGATCGCCAGCTTCAAACTGTGGTGGATTACCTTGATGGTATTTTCCAAGCAATAATCCTTGCGCAACCGGGCCAAATGCAACGAATGAAACACTATACTCATCAAGCATTTTACGAGTAGGAGAACCCTCTTTTACAAATCTATCATCCAAAGCACTAGCAAAACTTTGTATAACATCCGGTTTGACTTTAGGAATTAACTTCACAAAATCTTCATGCCTATATGCAGATTGACCTATCAATCTTATCTTCCCCTCATCACGTAGTTTATACATTACTTCGATAGCATCATCAAGATATTTGTCCTTCTCGCCAAAATCTCCGTGATGGAAATAATATAAATCAATATAATCTCTTTTAAGATTTACTAATGATTGCTCGCACTGATGACGAATGTGTTTTGGTTCGTAAGCGTGCTCAGCCGTTCCAGGAAACCAGCCAATTTTTGTAGCAATAATAAAATTGTTTGTTCGTTTTCCAAGAATTCTTGAAAGCATTCTTTCCGCTTTGCCGTTTCCATAAACGTCTGCATTATCAAAATGATTGACACCATGATCGATAGCATAATTTATTGCTTCAGAAATTTCTTTTTCATCAACGTTTGCCCAGCCATTCGGAGTACCATTTACCCAATTCAATCCGCCCATTGTCCAGCATCCCAAACTGATTTCAGAAACGCTTACATCAGAAGTACCAAGTTTTCTGTATTTCATTTTATTCCTCCTAAGTGATTAACAAAAATATAAAAGAATGTAAGGATATTGAACAACAATTAACAAATATTATCTTTTATTAAAAGGAATCGCAAGATGTTCATTATTGAAAAGATGAAAGGTTTAAAATAAAAATAGCAGATTAAGAATTTTAATTCTTAATCTGCCTCAAGGAGAGTTGAGAGGAAATTTTAATTTAGATTAGAAATTTATCAGGTATTCTGTTCCATGCAGTTTATGGAAACTGTAATATAAATTTTTACAAATAGTGCTTACTCTTTTATTATCATCAAATATTGCAACTCCTCTTAACCGATAAATGCCAATACCATTACCTAATTTATAAAGTGCTACAGCAGCTGCGATTCGTTCATCATCAGTTTTACCTTTTTCCAGCATATTTAATAAAGGAATCATCGATTTTGAAGCATCACTGCTTTCAAGATAATTTTCTTCAATCAAGTCAAATAAAACATTAGCTGAACTTGTCCGTAAACCGATATTTGCAGAATTAATTCCTTCGTTAAGATTATTTACAATTGCTGATTTTTTTTCTTTTGGAAATTGTTCTGTCTGTGCTGATACAAACGGAACTAAAACGAGTGTCATTAAAACAACTATTAAAGTTTTCATTGCCTGCTCCTTTTTAAATTAAATTATTTTTAAGCTCAGTGCTAAATTATCTTTTAAAAGAGGTGTTGTCTATCAAGTTGTTATGGAAGGTAATATCCAAATGCAAACAGCAAATTATTAGGAAGAAATGAAAAACTGACAACAGAAATAATACTTATTAGTAGCATTGCAATCAGGTTCTGTTACTTTATGTTCGGCAGGTTTGAATCTGATTACGATTTTTATTTGGGCTCTACTATTTATCTTAGTGCGCTAACAATAATTATTAACCGTCTATCAGATAAATAGTCCATTAAATTTGGCTTCTTAAATCTTATTAACTCAATATGATTATCATAATGCGATTCTATACATTGAATACTATTTCCATCCTCTATTCACAAAAGTAAATTGTCACTCTTGATTCTATAATTCAAAATTAGTGATTCTCCTTACAACACATATATTTTAAATTTAGATCTGCTTTAATCAGTTATTTTATCCTGAAGTTTTTCATAGATTGTTCTAATATGTTTCTGTACTTCTTCACTTCTAATTGATAGCTCATCTGCAATAGTTTGATAAGACTTGCCGATAGAAATTTCCTGAATTATTTTTTGTTCCAACTCTGTT
Source organism: Ignavibacteriales bacterium (assembly GCA_016709765.1). Classification (NCBI taxonomy): domain Bacteria; kingdom Pseudomonadati; phylum Ignavibacteriota; class Ignavibacteria; order Ignavibacteriales; species Ignavibacteriales bacterium. The sequence goes on along the minus strand of JADJMD010000016.1, from coordinate 131,748 downwards.
AATTGCTGTTGCGGTTTTATGTTTCCGTATTTCCTTTTTCTGAAATACTTAATTATCAATTGATTAATAGAAAAAGACACAAGTCTGTTCCTTGTTTGAATTTCAGAATGAAATCTAATTTCGGATAATTAATTTGGCACTACGTAAACCTGTAGTTTTAGAATAAATATTGGAGTCTTTTAGTTGATATTTGAATGATGTGCAAAGGGTGAAAAATGTTTGTCTCTACTACATTTTTAAAAGTAATTATTGAAAGTTTCACCTTGGTGGATTTAGGGCGCTCTAATTATTCTCTTTTTTAATCCTTCTGCCACTGCTTCTGCACGACTGTGAACGTGTAGTTTTTCATAAATGTGTCGAATGTGATAATAAACTCCATCAATCGACAAAAACACTTCATCAGCAATTGCGTTATATGATTTTCCCCGAGCCATTAAGGTTAATATTTGCTGTTCCCTTTCATTTAATTCAATTATTTTTTTTGCTTCAACATTCGGATTAAAATTTTGAAATGAACTAATGACTTTTCTAGCAACACTAGGTGTCATAGGAGAGCCTCCATTATAGGCATCGATCAAAGATTTAATTAATTCCTCTGGTGATGTTCTTTTAGTTAAATAACCAACTGCACCCGAACAAATTGCCTGGAATATTTCTTCGTTATCTTCATGAACCGTACACATAACAATTATTATATTAGGAAATTTTTCCTTTAGATATTTAACACCTTCAATTCCAGAAATTCCTGGTAAGCCAATATCCATCAAAACTAAGTCCGTTTTAGGCGGTACATCGGAATTAAATGCAGTTTCGCAATTAGCAAATGAACCTACCAGATTAAATTTTTTATTTGCCTGAATAACCGCTTCCCAGCCACTTCTCGTAAATCGGTTGTCTTCAACTATCATAATTTTTATTGTCGAATTTTCAGTTTCATAGTGTTTTTTTGCTTCAGGCTTGGTCTTATCCATATTATTTACTTTTGTTTAGTTAAAGGAATTTTGATCTTCCATTTTGTTCCATTCCCAATTGAGGTTATCAATTCCGCGCTGCCTGCCAGCGATTTTATACGAGTCCGAATATTTTTTAAACCATTATTTGAACTCGGAATTTTATCATCAAAACTGATTCCATTATCAGAAATCTGAAGATGCAAGTAACCTGTTTCGGTAAATAGTTTAATATTTATTTCTTTGCATAGCGAATGCTTAACTGCATTTGTTACAATCTCTTTAAACACTAACCACAAATCATGTCGCTGCTCCATTTTCAAATATTTTCCAGAAAAACTTTCAGGCATTTCTATATTATACTTTATGTTTTTACTTTCACAAAGATCGGAAGCATAACGACGTAATTTTGGAAGAACAACATTCCAGTCATCATTATCAGGATTTATGGACCATATAATATCACTCATCGATTCCTGAATTTGAATTGCACTTTCACTTATCAAACCGATAAGTTTTTTTAAAGCCTGGGATTCTTTTTCTTTAACTTCAGTTTTTACAGCATCAGCAAAGTAAACGATGCCCGTAATGCTTGCGCTAACTTCATCATGCAGATCTCGAGCGATTCTGTTTCTGGTTCTTTCAACTTCTAATAATTTGTTTAGACGATATTTATGAGTTAAATAAAGTATGAGCATCAGTATTATCAAAGCAATCAATCTAAACCACCAGGTTTTCCAAAAAGGCGGTGCGATAGTAATTTTTAGAACTGCTTCTACAGGATTAAACTTGCCGCTGCTATTTGAACCTCTTACTCTAAATTTATAATGGCCATTACTTATATCTGTGTAACTCGCAAATCTTCTTCCATCAGATTTTATCCAATCTTTATCAACACCTTCAAGTTTATATTCATAAATATTTTTTTCTGGAGAGGTATAATCAAGTGAAGCGAACTCTAATGTAAAAAAGTTTTGATCATAATTAAGATTTACTTCATCAGTAAACAAAATAGATTTATCAAGTTGAAAAGGTTTATCAAACACACGAAAATCAGTTATAATTACATTTGGTACAAATAAATTTTCCTTTATCCCTTTTGGATCAAACTCAATTACACCTGAATTGCCGCCAAAAAATAATCTTCCATCTTTAGATTTGAATACTGCACCGGCTGAAAAATCGCTAATCATTAAACCATTTGATTTATCGAAATTTTTAAACTCAGAAGTATTGATATCAAATTTTGTTAACCCCTTATTTGAACTTATCCACAAATTACCTTGATCATCGGGTATAATTCCGTATACAATATTTCCTGCTAATCCATTATCAACGGTATACCTTAAAAATATTTTTTTACCTCTAATAAATTTATTTATTCCTCCACCCCAGGTTCCTACCCATAAATTCTTTTTACCATCTTCAGCAATACACCAAACAGCATTACTTCCCAAACTATATTTATTGTTTGGATCATTTACAAACCTGGTGAATGAATTATTCTCTCTATTAAAAAGATTGAGCCCTGCTGAGATTGAACCAAACCATAGATGACCATTACTGTCTTCACATATACTAAAAATCGAATTACTTCCTATACTTGTTGAGTCATTTGGATTTGTCCGGTAAACAATTTCTTCTGATGTTGTTGGATTGTAACGATGGATTCCATCGGATGGAGTCGCAACCCACAGCTCTCCAAACTTATCTTCGTGGACTGCGGAAACACCACCAAATTTTATAGAAATATTTTTGAATGGTACAAATGAGTTTGTTTTTCTATTATATTTAATTACTGCTCCAGCAGGAGAATCAGCCCCTGGATCAGCTCCGATCCAAATGTTTCCTTTACTGTCCTCATAAATTACTGTAATTGCATTGCTTCCAAATGCTGGATTCTGTAAAAAGGTTTTAAACTTATTTGAGTTTTTTTCTCTGACATTTATTCCGCCCCCGTCAGAGCCAATCCATAAATTACCAAGATGATCTTCACAAATGGAAAGAACAGGATTTGGACTTATACTTGCTGAATTACCCGGTAAATGTTGTATGTGAGTAAAGTTTTGATTGAGAGGATCATATCTATTAATTCCATCGCCTCCTGTTCCAAACCAGACTCCACCACTTTTATCTTCATAGATTGACATAACGGCTCCAATACTTAATGAGCCAATTATGGAAGGATTATGAGAAAAATTTGTAAATGTCTTCGTTTCGGGATCAAACATATCAAGACCTTTATCAAAGGTTCCTATCCATATTTTCTTTCTGCTGTCAATCAAAATGCTCATTATCCTGTTACTGCTGAGATAATTATTTTGAACAGGATTGTAGTTGTATACTTTGAATTTTCCAGTTGTTTTATTGAAAACACTTACACCACCATTAGCACTTGCGACCCAGAGATTTCCAAATTCATCCTCAGCAATATTAAATACCATATCCCCGGCAAGTGAATTTGGATTTAATGATGAGTAATTATATTTAAATACTTGTTGTTCACTCATTTCAAGTTTAATTAAACCTTCCCACGTTCCCAACCAAAATATATTTTCCTTATCAACTAATAAACATTGTAAGTGAATGGATTCAAACTGTTTCTTAATATTTTGATTCAGATTTTTAGAATGAAAATTATCTTTCTCCTGATCATAAATAAAAAATTCACCCTTTGTTGTAACTGCCCACAAATTTTGATCTTTATCTTCTGCCAGCGTTATAATTTTAACGGAATTAGTATTTGTGTCAGTATAAAATGAATATCTGGAGAAATTATTTTTTTGTGGATTGTATCGGCTTAGTTTACCTCTTAAAGAAAGTACCCAAAGCTTACCGGAAGCATCTTTATATACTTTTCGAATGCCCAAATCAGGTATAGAAGTTGTGTCATTCTGAATTGGCCTGTAAATAGTAAATTTATTTCCATCAAATTTATTCAACCCGTCTTCGGTTGCAAACCACATAAAACCAATATCATCCTGCATAATACTAAAAACGGAAGATTGGGATAAACCATCTTCCGTTGTAAAATGTGTAAAGTGATTTTGCTGCTGAGCATTACAATGTAAATTGTACAGTGTAAAATGTAGAATTATGATTAGAAAAAACTTTTTCATTTGAAGTTATTTCATCAAAATCATTTTTTTGGTTTGAATAAAATCTCCGGCTTTAAGCTGATAGAAATAAATTCCAGAACTTAAATTGTTCATTGTAAATTCTACATTGTAAAATCCCGCAGGTTTGTACTCATTAACAAGTGTCGCAATTTCATTACCAAGCACATCAAATATTTTTAAGGTTTGCCAACTGCTAACTGGCGACTGCCAACTAATTTTTGTACTTGGATTAAAAGGATTCGGGTAGTTTTGGTTAAGAACAAAATTTTGAGGTAGAGAATGATTTTCCTCATTACCGATAAATGTAACTCCGCCGTTAGTTGTGTGCAGAATTGCTCCATTATCCCCAACGGCGGTGCCATTCATTTCATCAACAAAAGAAACCGAAGACAGGCTGCTAGTTCTTCCGCTATCTTGCATTACCCAAGTTAATCCTGCATTAGTACTTCTATAAATATCCGCATAACTACCAACAGCTGTTAAAACATTAGGTGTAATAAATTGAACATCATAAAGGTAGTTTTCAGCGATAGTTTGATTAATGGATATCCAGTTTTGCCCGCCATCTGTAGTTTTCAGAAATAAAGAATAAATTGAAAACTGATCTCCGCCTACTGCTACACCATTATTCTCATCAATAAAAGAAACAGCAAAAAGATAAGAATTTGGATAATTACTATTTTGCAATTCCCAATTGTTCCCACCATTTGTTGTATGAAGAATTGTTCCATAATCTCCAACAGCAAAACCAATATTATTGTCAATAAAATCAACAGCATAAAGGTTATATCCTGGGTCACTTGATTGAAGTGTCCAATTTGTACCGGCATCTGTAGTCCTAAGTATTCTTCCCCCCTGACCAACAGCAGTAGCATTGTTAATATCTGTTACCGATATATCATTGAACCAAAGATAAAATCCATTTTCAAATTGCAATTCCCAATTTTGTCCTCCGTCGGTGGTATGTAATATCCTCGCATCATAACCTGTAACAAAACCGTTGTTAACATCAGCAAAACCAACAGATAGTAAATCTTGCCCACCAATCAATTGTTGAGACCAACTGTTACCGCTATCGTTAGTCCTGTAAATTGTTCCTTGAGCACCAACGGCAGTTCCATGGTTAATATCATTAAAACAGACTCCATATAAAGTATTGATAATTCCACCCGATTGTGCTAACCACGTAATTCCCTGGTCAGAAGTTTTGGTTATTCCATATCCAACCGAAACCGCTGTGGTATCATTTAATATACTAATATCATTCCCACCGTCAGGATAAAAATAATTTTGAACTGATTCCCAAGTTTGCCCACCATCAGAGGATAGAATTATCAGAAAACTACTGCAAACCGCAACGCATTTAGTTAAATTAAAAAATTTTACATTGTTTATTTCGTTAAATGTTAACTGTGCAGAAATATTCCAGTTATTACCACCATCAGAAGTATATAGTATTGTTCCATTAAATCCAGTAATAACGCCAATGTTTGTATTTGCAAATGACACATCAAAAAATTGCTGATTTATAGGGCTTGTTTGCGTGAACCAGGTTAGTCCGGCATCAGTGCTTTTAATGATTGCTGCATTATCGCCGACTGCGATAAGAGTATTTACATCAATAATATTAATTGAGTTTAGATTGTATGGAGTATTACTTGTTTGTGTTGTCCAGCTATTACCACCATCAGTTGAGCGAAGCAAAGTGCCTCCGTCTCCAACCATAATACCAAAATCTGAATTAAGAAATTCTACATCATTTAATTTTGGATATTGGGAGATTGATTGAACAATCCAATCGTTTGAACCAAATGATTTTTTTAAAATTATTCCGTATTCACCAACTGCAATTGCATTAGTTGCATCGATAAAACATACACCGGATAAATTATATGTAGTTGGACTTCCTAATTTTTCCCAATGCGATCCACCATCTGTAGTTTGAAGGATAGTGCCCTCTAAGCCTACTGCAAAACCATCATTTTCGTTTAAAAAACTACAAGAAGTCAGAACTTTTCCTTCAGATACTGGGTTTTGGAAATTCCAACCCTGTGGAGATGAATTAGAAGTTATCAATAATAAATTTATAGATAACAAACACAAATACTTTTTCATTTTAGCCTCACTTCATTAAAATCATTTTTTTTGTTTGAATAAAATCTCCTGCTTTAAGTTGATAGAAGTAAATTCCAGAACTTAAATTGGTATTAACATATTGTTCATTGTAAATTCCAGCTTGTTGTTCTTCGTTAACTAAGGTAGTAACTTCGTTTCCAAGTAAATCATAAACTTTTAACTTTACGCTGCTTGCTTTTGGTAAATGATAGGATATGATTGTGCTTGGGTTAAATGGGTTAGGATAATTCTGCATCAAAGCAAATTCTCTTGGAAGCTGTGATTCTTCTTCGATATCAGTTAACATTATATTAAAGTGATTGATTTGAGACCAGGGACCAATTCCGCCATCATTAATTGTTCTAACTTTCCAGTAAAGGTTATCAATGTTTACTGAAAACCAGTTGTAAAAATCAAAAGAAGAAACATTTATTAAAGTATCATGAAGAGTTGTATTGAATAAAGAATCATTTGATAATAATAGTCTATAAGATGTTGCTGTTATTGTGCTGTCCCAATCTAGGATCAAAGTTTGAGGATTAATTAAACTTGAATCATTACCTGGAAATAATAAATTTGGGGCTGTTGTTGTTGCTTTGTACATATCCCAAACATTCTGATCAGACAAAGCGACATTAAAAACTTTTAATTCATCAATGTCTCCTTTAAATGGTATTCCGCTGGCAATGAATTGACTAATCTTCCAGTTATTACCAAGAACCGTATTTGGTTCACTTGTGATTACTCCAGTAACATCTAATTGCCCATCAACATACAATTTAGTAATTCTTTCTGTGCCGCCTTCATAAACACCACTAACAAAATGCCACGAAGAATCATTTAAATTTATATTTCCATAAACAACGCCATACCCGTAACCATTTCCTAATCCTAAAACATCAGTTATCAGAAAATGGAAATTCGTTGGTGCAGCCTGAGCAGTTCCATAATGAAAAATGTTACTTCCCCATTGATTATACTCTAAGTTTCTAATCCAAGCACTAAAAGTTCTTGGAGAATTGCCAACTGGTAAATTGTTTCCCGGGTTTATTCCTTCTATATAACTATTAACACCATTAAAGAACATTGAATTGTTATCATTTCCATATCTGTCTTTGCTTAAAGCTCCATTGTAATTTATTCCATTATTAATATTTCCGGAATAATCATTTGTATTATTTGAAAATGGATAGTAAGCAACAAGGCTATCAACACAGTTTTTTAAGAATTTAATTTGATTTGTTGCTGAACAGATTCCAACTAAATCTACACTACCATTACCATCAAAATCAGATGCTGTAATTCCATTTAAGGCTTGCATAGGATATGAATTATCAAGAATGAAACTTAAGGATCCGTTATTTGTAAGTATTTGAATATTATTTCCATTGGTATTCACAGCATCTAAATCGCCATCGCCATCAAAATCACTTACAACCGGATTACGAGGGCTACCGCCTACATTACCGAGATTAAGATAATTATTGAATCCACCGAGAGAGTCATTTAAGGCTATACCAAGACCACTTTGGTACCAATCGCATCTAATAAAATCTAAATAATAATCGCCATTAAAATCACCTCCTGCTATTTCATCAGGGTTTGGACCTATATATGGTCCGCCTGAATAAGTAAAATTACCAGTACCATCATTTACCAGGATTTTATAAACACCCCAGTAATCACTTGTTCCACCAAGAATATCAAGATCACCGTCGTTATCAATATCCCCAACGATATTTTTTATAGCTTGAGGAAAACCTGTTGAGGTAAATCCGCTTTCAGTGAAATTTCCACTACCATCATTTTTATAGAAATAAGCTCTTCCATCGAAATTGGCATAATTAACTAAAGCAACAAAATCATTATCACCATCTCCATCAAAATCACCTGGGCAAACACCAATTGGAGCATTAACATCTATAGGTAGTACCCAAGAGAATATTCCTTGACCAGTATTTCTTAGAATTCTAATCTTATTTTCTTCATTGGTAGCAATGATCATATCCAGATCCCTATCATTATCTATATCTGTAAATGAAATAGAGTATGGCTTAAATTCACCCGCCATTTCTTCACCGAGCGTAAAACCTCCCGATCCGTTATTTAGAAGTACAGTATATTTTAAGCTATCGTAATTACTTGCAATAACATCTATTCGCCCGTCATTATTAAAATCTCCACATGTAATATTTGTTGGAGAAAAATTTAACTGGAAGGAATCTGCTACTGCAAACTTTAATGAACCTGATTCAGGTTTAACATTAAACTGAAAAACATAAGGAGTAATATTCTGACCTGCCGCATTTATGATCAAACTATCAAGTGAAACAGTTATCAACTCACCATACTTAAATGTAGTTGTGGGTAAAATTTCTAGTGAGTTGGTTGCAGATGTATATGAAACATTAAATAAATGTTTGCCGGTTAAACTTCCATGCACGAAAACATTGTTACCTGTAATTGTAGAGGGATTCATTGGTTCCGCAAAGAATATTTTAATTGTTTCATCTGGTTTAAAGTAGGATGAATTCTGTTGTGGATAGACACTACTGATTGTTATAGGCTCATATGTTGTACTATCATTGTAAAGCTCAGTTATTTCATTTTCATTTAAAGCACGATCATAAATTCTTATATCATCCAGATATCCTTTAAAGAAATTTCCGTTATGGTTTTTACCAATGAAGAAATCAGATCCTGAAGCATAATCCATCGCTAAAGTATGATTATCAGTTTGCTTCAACTCTCCATCCACATAAATTGAAGTTGTAGAGGTTGATGCACCTGTTTTTTGGTAAGTGACTACAACGTTTTTCCAAATATTAAGATCATTCAATCCGTAAATTGGATTAAAGTACATTCCGGGTTGAGCAACATTGTATCCGTTTAAATAACTTAACTGGCCGCCATTGAAGAATTGCTGATACCGATGTCCACCATCAACCCAGCCGATAACAACTCTTTCACCTCCTAATATTTCTGTCATTTTATACCACCAGGAAATAGTTAGTTCATCGGAAAACAAGTTTGGATTATCTGGGATGGTTATAAAATTATCTGTTCCATTAAAACTGTATGCCTGTCCACCAACACCAAATCTATCCTGAGTTAAGGCGGCTCCGGTAACAGTTCCGTTGTTTCCATTTCCACTTTCATCATTTGCGTTTCCGTTAAAGGGTAAGAACAAAACTAAATCATTGTAAGTGTTATTGTATTCATCAAGAATTTCTGCATCACTCAAGGGTCTGTTATAAATTTTAACCTCATCAACAGCACCATTCATATTACCTGCTGTACAATTGTTCTGGTAAGACTCGCCAATTGAAATGGGATTAGAACTAAAGTTATTATATGCAACATTTCCTGTTCCACCGATTTGGACGTCAACATAAACTTTAGCAATTCCAGAACTTGTATTATACGTTGCTGTAACCATATACCATTGGTCTTCTAGAAAAGTCTGATTTGTTCTAACAGTCGACCAGCCATTCTGACCTAACCATAATTGTAATTGTCCGTCAGTATCAATTCCAAAAAGGAATCCATTTACAAATCCGCAAACGTGTTTGCATACTATGATCTTCGTACCTCCACTTTTATATTTTATCCAGGCATTTATTGTAAAGCCTGTCTCCAGATTCATATTAACAGAATTTGCCAATGATATACTGCTTGATTGATCCGGAAAGGTGTATGCTCTGTCGGGTGTATTAAATCTATCTGCTATTAGTAATGCATTTCCATTTACAGTACCATCGTATCCATTGCCACTTGCATCAATTGCGTTGCCGTTTAATGGTAGATATGCAACCAATGTGGAATCACTGCTATTTAATTCTACATTATTAAAAGTTTGTGCAAAACTCAAACAAGAAATAGCTAAAATAAAAAGTAAAAAAGTTTTCATACTACACCTTTGTTTGGATATAATTTTAGGATGTGAAATTGCGTTGGAAGATTTAGGAAAGAATAGTGAAATGCAGTTGCCACACTTTTTGCAGCTGCCGGATAAGACTCTATTTTAATAATAAAATAATCATGCTCAGAACACATATAACTCCCCTAAGAGTGATTAGTGCTCTTTAAAATTAACTTAAAAAAGTGTTTTAGTCAATTGTTGATAGGGCAAAATATAGAATTAGTTATAAAATATTGATGATTGAGAATCGTTTATTCAATATCCTGATTCAACAGGAGATTTCATTTTATCCACTCCTATTTCATTTATCAAATCGTTGTAGTTTATAAGCTTGATATTATTTTTTTCGAAAATGTTTTGAAGCTTTGCAGAAACTAATGCATTCAGTTCTGCTTCGCGATGTTTGCTCATCTCACTTAAACCAAAAGAATTCATATCAATCATTGCCCGTAATTCCGGATGATCTTTTCCAACATGACAAACAAGTAGATTGATTTTTCCTGGCTCAATTTTTTCAATAAGATTTAATAAGTAATCATGTTTTTTATTTATCTCAACCGCATACATACTTTCGACATCAACTTCTCCAAAATAACGGGAGATGGCAAGTCCGTATTCCTTTGCAAGTTTTTCAACTATACTTCTTAGTTCAGGTTTATCAACAGCAGTACCCATATGATAATCAAGATAGGATATTCTTAAACCACTATTAATTGCTCTTTCGATCTGAGCACGTAATTCAATTTCAACTTCTTCTGTTTTAGGATTATTTGCAAAAAAAGTTGCACGTGAAGGAAAGAAGTAACCATCTTTATCAACCAATGACGGAACTTTGTCTTTTCCTGAAACTGGTCCCCAACGATAATTTTTCCATTCGGCATTTAATGTTAAATGAATACCAACAGTTATTTGCGGATTAGCTTTTAAAATATCCACAGCTTCCTGATACCAGGCACAAGGAAACATTACAGATGCTGAAAACATTAGTCCAGATTCCATCAATTCTTTGAATGCCATATTAACAGAGTGAGACATCCCCAGATCATCGCATCTGATAAGTAATGTTTTTGTTTCTTCCTTTGATTGAGTACATGATGAAGTTTGGATCAAAGAAATCGCAAGCAGAAGTATGAGTAACAGTTTCATAATTTTTTCCTATCAACAAAAATGATATTAAGAATTTTAACATTCTTTTTTAATTCATCAACAACATAATGGATTTGCCAGTCCTGGTAACTTAACGCAAAAATTTCTCTCCCTGATTTTTTAGCATTAATTTTACTTATTCTTTTCCTCGATAAATCAATTGGATTAAATTCAAGCTGGATCCGTGCATAATCAAAAAGATTAATGTCTTTTTCTAATTTTAACTCCTCACCAGCAAATTTAGCTTTAGAGCTAATAGTAACATTGTAAATTTCAGAAAGATCACTTTTTGCCCAACCAGTTTTAACACCAGGGAAAGAATCTGAATAAGGTAAGTATGGTTTAATATCAAATACCGGTGTGCCATCAAGAATATCAGATTCTGAAATAAATATTTTTAATCCATCAACTTTATCAAATTTAACACAACTTAATCCAATCTGATTTGGTCTGTAAGGAGCACGAGTTGCAAATACCCCAACTTTATTTCTTGTATGCCGTGGTGGAGTGACCAGGGGTTTCCAGTTTTTATTAAGATGGAACTGATAGATGATCCATATTCTTTCAAAGCCATCCAAATCTTTTAAAGCTTGCTCAAAATTATTTTTAGGATTAAGATAAATAATTGCTTTACTTTGCTTTGCAAGAACCCCCTGTCTTGGAGTTTCATACCGCTGCTTAAGATCAGATCGAACAAAACCGATTGGACTCAATAATATTTCTTTATTCATAATCAAAATTAAATTTATTATCAGGTCAGATCAATTGATTGAAGAAATAAAAAACTCCTAAAATATTTTATTTTAGAGGATTTAATGAACTGGCTATGGGACTCGAACCCGCGTCTAACTGTTTATAAAACATTTGCATTATCCGTTATACTAAGAGAGCATTGGAATCGTTATAAGTATTTGAACCTTAATCTCCTGGTTCGTAGCCAGGCATCTTATCCGTTAGACGATAACGACATCGAGCCAACGCAATGATTCGAACCCTGTTCTCCGGTTTACAAAACCGGTGCATCAACCTATAATGCTTCGAAGGCATTTGTACAAGTAGAAGGACTCGAACCTTCAAGCCTTTTGGGCAGTAGTTTCTAAGACTACCGTGTATACCAATTCCACCATACTTGCATGTTGGGTGTAAGCTAAGATTTGAACTTAGTCCTATTGGGTCACAGCCAATTGTGCTACCATTACACCACAAACACCATAATAATGTCATGAAAGGAAATGAATACCAATTTTAAAAATTTTTAAATCTATCTATTTAAGTACAATGAAGTCCTACGGGTAGGATTCGCACCCACTATCTCCCGGATATAAGCCGGGTGCATTTACTAATTATGCTTCCGTAGGGTAGCGGGTATTGGATTCGAACCAATGACCTTCAGCTTATGAAACTGATGAGCTGCCGCTGCTCAAACCTGCCAAGTTTTTTGTGGAAAGGGTAGGAATCGAACCCACGCAAACAACGGGCTTCAACCGCTTGCTCTACCTGCTGAGCTACCTTTCCGTAATATGCAGTTCCGGCAGGAATTGAACCTACATCTTTGGGTTCAAAGCCCAATGTGCTTGCCTTTGCACCACAGAACTATAAAGCCGCTGTTCAATTAATTTTTATTCAGGCCTTATCACCAATTCTGACCTGATATTGCTTCTCATTAATTTTTTCAACAGTGATTTCAATTCCTAAAAACCTTTTCACAACCTCAATGTTTGTAAGAGTATGTGATGACGATTCGGTAGTAACAAAACTCCCGCCGCCAGCAAGTGCCATCGGAATTATTAATTGATCAGCCAGATATTTATAAACCGGAACATCAGCATCTGAATATTCCGCGTATTCTCCCAATACGTCATCTATTACATTTTTCAACTTATAATTTCTTCTTCCGAACCCGGTAAACACTTCTGTTGAATTTTCATTTTCATCAATAAGTAGAACAACATTTCCTGGTCCCGGCGAATCAACCATTTTTGCCATACAGTTTACTTCATTCCAATCTAGTTTTTTTTGAATGATTTTCATTTCACTTTTACCAATACTTTCGGGAATCAGTGACGAATATGCTATTGCTTTTTTGCATATTTGTTCTCCTTTCTGGAGAATATCAATTTTATTTAATTTCTGGACTGGGTTTATCTTAACAGAGATTTCCCCGCCTCCAACTGGATAGAATCCGAATTTCCCGATATTAATATTTACATCAGGACCCATTTTCTTTAACTGCTTAAAAAATGAATAATTAAGAAAATCTACTGGTGGAGAAAATTCATTATGAGTACCTCCGCCTATACTGATATTCGATTCACCATCAGCAAGCATAAGAACAGGAAGAATTGCTTGTAAGACAAGAGTAGTGCTTCCAGCTGTACCTATATGGAAATTGTAATTACCTGATTTTACTTTTCTCGGATAAAACTCCATTTTCAAAGAACTAATCTCAGCTCCCTTAACCTCAGCATTACAAATTTCTGCTGCAGCTTTTACTGCAGTAAGATGTTGACGCATCAAGCCAGGTTTTTTTCTTCCGGCTCTGATATTCTTTATTGAAATAGGCTGTTGAGTATACATTGATAACGAAAGAGACGACCTAAGAATCTGGCCGCCTCCTTCTCCGAATGAACCATCTATTTCAATGAGCTTTTTCATACTTAAAGTAAGTTAACAATTTTATCAGTTAACCCTTTTTCACCAAGCATAATTTTCAGATCAGTTTTTGAAGCAATTTTTTCAAGAACTTCAAGCTCTTTGAGCTTCATAAGAACAGGATTGCTCTCGAGCATTTTAGCAGTATTTGCCTGGTTTCTCATTGCGGCAGTCTCCTCTCTTCTGGAGATGAGATTTGCCTCTGCTTCTTTTTTAGCAAGGATAACTTTGTTCAGGATCTCTTTCATATCACCAGGAAGAATTATATCCCTGATTCCATGACTTAGAACCTCGATACCGTACTTAGTCATTCTTACCGCTAGTCTTTCCTCAAGCTCTTTCGCAACAGAATCCTTTTCAGCCAGAATAGCTTCAAGTTCTCTTGTTCCAATTACTTCTCTAAGAACAAGCTGTGCTTCTCTGTAGAGTGCCTGAGTCGAATCTTCAACCATCGAAACAGATTTGTATGCATCTACAATTCTGTAGTTGACAAGGGTATTCAATCTTAAAGAAACTTTATCTGCAGTCATAATTTCTTGTCCGGAAATATCGCTCGACTTTACTCTCAGATCTACCTGATAAAGTTTTACTTTGGAAATACCTATCCAGAATGCATATCTGCCAGGTTTTAGATTTCCCATGAAGTTTCCATTTTCGAAATACAATCCTATATGGTTGTCTTCTACAATGAATTCATTTAGTGCAGCTTTCGATGCACCTGCATCCAGAATTATATCCAGTTTTTCATGGACAAATTGTGGGCTTTTAACATCGATCACTTCTACTAAAACTTCACGACCAACTTTCCAAAGAGCATAAATACCAGTGTAAAGAATTCTGTCAAATCTTCCGTCAATCCATACAACTGCACGTTGATTATCTTTTATATCGATTACTTCAAGTTCATCTTTATTTATTTTACCAGACTTGATAATTGATTCGAGTTCCTTATGGACAAGCCACGCCTCTTTAACAGAAACAATATCAAGCGCTTCATTCTTAAAAAGATTTGTAAACCAATATGAACCTTCTTTAAGTATCTCAACAAATTGTTCATCAACAAAGTACAGTCCTCTTTCGTGTGCAAGGATTCTTTTTTTACCAAACATGGTTTATCTCCTTTTTTGTTAATCAGTTATTTAATAGGCTAGTTGAAGAAAGACAAGTAACTTAGCGCATTTCATCTGCGGAGCGTCACTTAAGCAATTCAAAGTTGTATCGAATCTGCAAACTCAAATTCATCAACACAACTTTTAAAGAGCGGTATCCGCACGCTGCATAGCAGAATTATAATGCTGCAAACAGAATTATACCTCCCAAATAATTTCTGCTTGCTGCTGAATAAATCATCCTTCCTCAAAAAGCCAATGAACGGTACACCTTGACAGGGTGTTTGAGCGGGAATCGAACCCGCGACACATAGATCTTTAGTCTATTGCTCTAACCATCTGAGCTATCATTGTGCAGATTCAATATTCTCCTTAGAACCCGGGAACCGGAACACTAAGTGATTATTGATTACTCAAACCAAATAATGCCGTCCGGTCAAATATCAGCTCTGCATTATGTATTATCCAATGAATGTGCCAAAAGTCTATCAGAACACTTAATTACTTAATTTTTATAGACTTATGGAAATTTTCGAACTGGTTGCTTGATGACTATAGAAATTAATATTATAATTAATTATAAAATTTTATAATTAAAGCTATAGTTATATGAAAAACATATTATTTAGTCTTTTAGGAACCACTTTAGATAAAAGTTTTAAAAAAGATCGCTGGGAAAAATGGCGACCATCCGTGGCAATCTGTCAACATGAGGATCTTCTCATCAATAAATACCATTTAATCTATCCTTCTAATCATCTTCGTCTCGCTGAGCGAATTATTGAAGATATTAAAATCATATCTCCAGAAACAGAGGTGATTCCTCATCAAATTGATTTTAAAGATCCCTGGGATTTTGAGGAAGTATATACAGGTCTTCTTGATTTCCTCGAACATTTTGACTTTCATAAAGAAGAGGATCGGTATCTTTTCAACATAACTACCGGAACCCACGTTGCTCAGATTTGCATTTATCTGCTCACTGAGTCACGAAGATTTCCGGGTAATATAATTCAAACTTCTCCGGCACACGGGAATGTTGCTGGAACCCATTCCATTATTGATCTCGACTTATCCAAGTATGATAAAATAGCAGCGCGCTTTGCTAAAGAAATGAAAGATGATATTACTTTTTTAAAATCAGGGATTGAAACAAGGAATAATAAGTTCAATGAACTTATTGATAGGATAGAACTTGTTGCATTAAGGACAAAGGATCCAATTCTTTTAACTGGACCTACAGGAGCCGGAAAATCATTTCTAGCCAGAAGAATATATGAGCTTAAAAAGTTGAAAGCTTCGGTTAGAGGCCAATTTGTTGAGATAGATTGTGGAACGATTCGGGGAGATGCAGCTATGTCCGCTTTATTTGGACATAAAAAAGGTGCTTTTACAGGTGCAATCAATGACAGGCCTGGTTTACTTAAAACTGCGGATAAAGGAATTGTTTTTCTTGATGAGATCGGAGAACTTGGGCTTGATGAACAAGTAATGTTATTAAGAGCGATAGAAGATAAAAAATTTTTTAGTGTCGGAGCAGATAGAGAATCGGGCAGTGATTTTCAATTAATCTGTGGAACGAATAGAAATCTTCAGCAGAGAGTAAAAGAAGGATTATTCAGAGAAGATTTGCTTGCAAGAATTAATCTTTGGACTTTTAATTTGCCCGGTTTAAAAGACCGCCCGGAAGATATTGAACCAAATCTAGATTACGAACTAAACCGATACGCAGAGCGAACCGGTGATTATGTCCGATTCAATAGAGAAGCGCGCGATGCATTCCTAAAATTTGCTATTTCAAATGATGCAAAATGGTTAGCTAACTTCCGAGATTTAAATGGTGCTGTAGTAAGATTGTGCACTCTTGCGCTTGGTGGGCGAATTACGCTTGATATTCTTGAAGAGGAAATCAAAAGACTAAAATCATTATGGGAAACTGAAAATTTTGGATATGAAAATCGCTTCATTGATAATTTCAAACAAATTATTGACAATGACAAAGTTGACTTATTCGAACAAATTCAGATTGAAGGCGTGTTGAGAGTCTGCAGTGAATGCAGAAGTCTATCTGATGCAGGCAGAAAACTTTTTTGCCATTTCAAGACTTTCAAAATCATCTTCGAATGATAGCGACAGACTAAAAAAATTTCTTTGGAAATATGGCTTAACTTGGGAGATGATACAAAATAAATTTACCTAAATTAGTTTTACTGTAAATTGTCAATTAAAAAACCCCTAAAAAATTGTTTTAGGGGTTTCAGTGAGCTGGCAATGGGACTCGAACCCGCAACCTGCTGTGTATAATCATCCGGTGTCGCGCAGTGAGACCACCTTCTTGTTTTTGTTTTTCAACAATCAAATTTTACAAAGATCAGTTTCTTTCTCCCTTTCACCTCTTATCCACCCCCAACTGCTTGTTCGTGTTGCTCATTATAAGAAAGAGTGAATTGAGTATATGCTATAATCTGATTTGATCCCACAGGAGCAGGTAGATAGTCAAATTGAGCATAAATATCGAATACGCAAATGTGAATAAGAATGAACAAAGAAATAAAATACAGTTTCATAATACCTTCTTATGTTATCAAATTTGGATTAAAAAAATAATTTATAAACTCCGTAAGCAATCAACAGATAAAATCCAATTATCAAAGTCAAGTGGACAATTATTTTACTAATTTGAATTGTATTGGAAAACCAACTTGATGATTTCTCTTCGGGCTGTTTTAATTTGTTTAATCTCTCAAGTCCATAAAATTTTGAGAGTAAATATTTTAATACTGTTGAATCACTCCAGTATTTTATGTGAGCTAAACCGGGTAAATAAAAGAATCGATCAAGATGAATATTTCTAAGAAGATTATTTTCCGGACAGATAATGGAATTTGAAAGTGCACCAGATACAGGATCCGCCCAATGCCAGAAATTAATCCACCAGGAAGGCAGAAAGTGACCGACTGAATTATTTTTTTTAATATCTTCTGTAGGTTCAGATTCAAGAATTCTCTCTGGCCAGCTGCGTAACACTTCATTTTCAAATAGAACTGCAATTTTATCCAAAGGGCTTCCGATAGTAATAAAATTCTGCAAAGAACTCCAAAACTTTTCAACTCCTCGTCTCTGATTTTCATCTCCAGTTTTGGATAATTCATCAGCTCTATTCAAAATATCTGAAAGGACGTTGTAACTTATTACGGATCCTAAACTATGAGCAACCCAATAGACTTTATCAAACTCTATAAAATTGTGATCGACTTTATATCTCCCCATTATATTATTTAATTCTCTAAAGTTCCAATCTAGACCAATTAGTCTAAGGAAACTTTTTCCAACTCTGTAATCAATTCTCTGGACTATTGCTCTTTCAACCATACCTTTGGGTGAACAATACATTCTTACATCATTTAATACATCAGACATAATTGACGGGGAAAAAATAAATATTAGAAAAAAGATTGGTGGAGCTAATATCAACAAGACAAAATAAATGATATTGGCTAAGGTTGTTGCCCTACTAAATACTTTTGGGTCAAAGACTAGCCTGACAAGCTGCCATAGAAACCACTTTAAAGTTTTTATTGATGAAGTACTGCGGGCCTTCCACAATAAGGAGAAAAAACTATACTTCGATTTTTCAAACCTTTTCCATTCATCTTTAAAACTTGTTTTTAGATTACTATAATCTGCCCAAAAGCCTTCTTGTACAAAAGGGGCTGGTAATTCCGTGCTAGCTAGTTCTTTTGGCCCAAATGATTCAAGGGAGTCTTCAATTCCAATTCTTATGGACGCTGCCGTTTCTGACCAGGCCTGTAATCCCATTCCGTGTACAACAAATATGGCACTTTTTTTTGATGGATCACTATCCGATACTTGACCAAGGTGCCATTTATATACTTTTTCCCAGGCCTTGGGCCTGGAGTAATATGGTTGTGCCTTTTTAGAAAACATTTTTCCCTCTAATTTTTTGATTATAAATTCTCATAACCCCAAAACTGTTTGTGAAACAAAACTTTCATAACTAAAATATTTTAGGTGCATCGAATAAATTATTGACTAGAAATGATCTCCAATATTTATTATAAAATGAATGAATAATAAACAGCCAAAGACATACTGATTTTGCCTTCTTCTATATTAATTTTGAAAAATTTGTAAATAGAGGATGCCCTGGAAACGCTTGACGAAGCTGATGATAATTTACATCGAGTAGATTATCTTGAGGAACGATTGCTCTTTCAAGATGACCTTCAAGCATAGCTTTTAAATCTTTCTTCTTTTCTTCAGTATTCGCAAATATTTCAAAGACGGGGGTCGGATAATCACTTCCAAATAACAAATATTTAGGAGGAAGATCCGCGATCTTATCAAAATAATCTAATCGAAAAGGTGTGCTTAAAGCTGACACGTCCGCATAACATTTTCCAGAATCTTCATCATCCTTATTTTGTTTTAAATATCGTTGCACTTCAGGAAAATCTGAATGCTCTAAGAATGACAGCAGTCTGTTTGCAAAGTAAGGCAACCCGCAATGTGCAAAAATAATTTTTCCACCTGCGTTCAACCCACGTTCAAGATTTTTTTTAATTCCTTCTATATCAGGAGTATACCATCTGTTTTTAAATCGAAACCAGTTTCTAGTTTTCTCAAGCCAGGACCAGCTTAAAAAATCGTACGATTGAGTTCGCTTATCAGTTGTAGGGATTGCATATTCAGGTCCAACATGAAGTAGTAGAGGCAATTTTACTTCCGCTAAATGTTCTAGCGCTACGCCAACTTTTTTATCTGCCAAATTTATCTGCTGTGTAGAAGGAACCCATTTTAATAATACTGCTCTATTATCTAAACAATATTTTACTCTGGCTTCAAAATTCTGAGCATAAGGATGTACTGAAGCACCTAGAAGTATCTTTTCAGATTCAGGCTTCAACTTCTCTACGATGTATTCATTTTGACCCAAAAATGTGAAGCACCTTCACATTTGTTTCCATTATTATCATAAACAGGATCCATCGCTAAACAGACTACTTTATCCATCATACTGGTTTCAATGGTTCTGACTATTACGTCATGCAATATTGTATCAGATACATTTTCGGCTTTTATCCCGGCAAACAAAAGAAAGATTTTAAATGTAAGTTGCTGCCGATACCATGCTGACATGTACCCCATATCAGGCCATTTATTTCCTATTAATCCAACGTGAACGTGGATATCAATCAATTTAAGTTCTGGATTGCTCATTTTAATTTTGCCTCCTAAATATTCTATAATCTAACTTCGAGATTTTCTCTTGCAGAAGTTGCATCTTGTTTACAAGCACTAACCCTATTCTGATGAATACGACAATTTTTATCCATAACATTGACGGTTTCGGTGTCTTCATAAAGTAAATTAAGATCGTCAAGAAAAACCGGGGTAACCCGTATTTCGCTATTATTAGAATGCGGCCATTGCTTTTTAAATTCTAAAAGAATAAAACTCAGATATTTTGGGGCATCACAATCTTCAGATCCCTCTATTTGTAACTTCTGAGCAATCTTTCCTATAGTAGAACTAATCCAGGATTTATTTTTTCCCCAATCGCTAACTACCCGTCTTGCCCAGGTTGCATATTTTATCCACTCTTCTTGATTAGGATATCGAATACTGTGATAAGGTCCATCTGAATAATCTGTACTTTGTAAATAGGCACCACCACCACCATTAACCATATAGGTTGGCTGAGAATTATTTATTTCACGGTGTGCTTCTTCATTTGTTATATATTCGCGGAAAATATCAGCTGAATATTGCTGATGATTATGGTCGTGCCCACAAAGCACTAACTCAACACACCTATAATCAGCAATAATCTGATGAAGAGTTGATAGATGTTCCTCTACTTGCTTTTCTTTTGCAAGTGCCGGAATATGGAATAGTATAATTACTTTGGATTTTTTTTCCTGAGCTTTACGTAATCTTTCATCAAGCCATTTATGCTGTGAATGGTCAGGATATATTTTTCTCTTCCAAAATTGCCACCAATAATCATAACCATCAAGGTTAGCTGATTTTCCAGAATCAATTCCAATTATTACCAATTTCGAATCCCCGTCTGAGTCGTTCAATTCCCAGTACATTCCTGGCTGAATTGTACTATGATTGAGCCCTGATTGGGACCAGTAATTATCATATTTTCTTGTACAGAATATATCGTAAAAATCTCTCCCATTATTTGGAGAGTAATATTCGTGATTCCCTGGTGTTGCCCAAATTGGTAAATTTAAATTAGTATAAGGTCTAAAAAAACCAGCAACAAAATCATCTTCATCTTGACCAGAACTCATTCTTCCAGCGGGGTAGGCAACATCACCATTAATGATTAATAAATCAGGATCAAATTCCCGGATCAATGGAAGTAAACCATACTGAGACTTATCACCTTCACCAGTATCACCAAGTATTATTATTTTAAACCCATCTTTTGAACTTTTGTTGATATTTATTATTTGGGATAGTTGAATAGATCTGTCCGGCGGATCTGGTTTTCCAAATTCATATCTCCACTCATTAGAATAGTCCACTCGCATAAATGCCTGTCGCGAGGCCCAAAGGTTTTTTGGACGCAACCAATAAGCAAAGCCACGTGCTCCTGTAAAATCAGGATAAATTATTTTAGCCATTACTTTCCTCCGGTGAAGAATCGCTGCCGGAATTGGATTTCCCCTTTTGTATCTTTAATAAAGCAGATGCAATATCATTCCAAAATGGCGCGCCGAATGTTATAAATATTGAAGTAATGATGCAGTTGAGTAAATACAGTAAAAAATCCCAAGTCAACATATTCGGTATAGCTGAAAAGTCTATCAACTCAGCAATGCTTTGATCAGATGATTCTCTACTTAATGTTTCTGTCATAATTTGATTTGCTAACTCAAGTTTATTTTGAATCAATGAATCTTGAGATGCTTTATGTTGCTCATAATATTCCATTGTTGTCTCAGCAAATTTAATTGCCTCTTCTGGATTAGTTTCAAGAGCATTCTTATACAAAACATCAATGCCCAGATTAAAAAAGATGGTTATTATTAAAGCAATGAAAAAAGTTAATTTTATATTGGCACGACCATAGGTGTATTCAAAATTCCTTTCGAATTGAGAAAAGTTTTTTGCAGCATCTTCGATATGAGGAAGAAATTTTTTCGAAAATTCTGACAGGAGTTGCTTAGCATCGATTATTATTTTCGATATATCTTTTTGAGCTAATGCGCCACCAAGTAAATTCGTTCCTGTATTTGGGTTCACATCTTCCGATTCTTCGTGCTTTTCTTAATTAAAGAATCCAATAATCTCTAATGCATTCCAGTATCCGGTAGTCCCTTTCTCAACTTTGCTAACTTCATTTATAAAATCTTTTAAGAATTTAGATGGTTCGGCTTTTTCACCAGCTTGGTATTCGACTTCTAATTTTAATCTATCTAAGGTTCGTTGTACATATGCTGGTGATGTTCTTTCCAATGCAGAAATTAATTCTTCTTTTTTTAGTGGTAATATCAAACCTTTAGATTGGACACGTTTAAATTGAAGTGGACCTCTTACACGAACATTAGGTAATACTCCCGGCTGCAATAGTTCAAACGCTATTGATCCTAGGAAATCTTGTAAAGCTATAAGGTATAATCGACCTTTACTGCTTCGAAGGTATTTGTATAATTCCTGTATTACCTGAACAACAATTGATAGCCCAAGAAAAGTTGCAGCTAATGTAAGTAGAACGGTTAGCAAAGAATTATCTAATAAGCTCATGTTACTCTCCTCAAATTATTATTTATAACTAAACGAGTTCAGGATCTTACAGATATAGTGATTTTAGAAAATAATATTGAACAAAATCACTCAAGTATTTCATTATTCTTCAGTGATCTGCTTCGGGAGAGTTATCGAGATGTCATCTCAGGACTTAACGAAAAAATGGCTCTAACGTTCAGCCCTCTCGGAGTAGAGAAAATTTACTGCCTGTAATTAGCAATTAATTTTAATCAAAGTCAAAAACTTTCGATTTACAAATACTAATGATTGATGAATGTGTATTAAAATAAAGTAACCCTGAAACCGAAGCCTCAGGGTCTTGTGTTAACAAAAAGCTTGGATAACTACCTTTCTTAAGTACAATTCAAAATTTATTAAATTACAATTTCATTAATGCTTTATTTCTTACTATAGCTAGTTCCATACTATTAATATTAGAGGAGGTAATTTTTTCAAATATCTTTTTTGCTTCCTGTGTGTTTCCAGCTTTCTCTTGAGAAATTGCTTCCCAATACCAGGTGTAAGGACTTTCCTTATCAGCCCTATTTATGTATTCTAGGGCCAAACCAAAATTCCCTTTATAGTATTGATAAATACCATAAATAAAATTTAAATATTTAATTTCATTTGGGACTTGTCTTTTTTCAACTTGTACTTTTATAACTTCTAAATCTTTCTCTACTCCATCAAAATCCTTTTTCAAAATTTTAAGATGGCATATATCAAGCTCGTTGTAAATTTCATAAATCCTCAGCGTAGCATCATCCATCTCTAATGATTTTGTAAAATCAGAAGCGTTATTAAAATATTTTTCACCTTCAGCTATATTACCATTTTCTATAAGTATCATACCTGCGTAATTATTTCCATTTATTACATAATTCGGCGCATTGTTCTCTGAAGCTAATTTTGATCGCTCATCCAATATTTTGATTGCCGCAGAAATATTTTCCTCATAAACATATGAAACTGCTTTCCACCATAACGCAGCAAATTTTTGGTTAATATTAAATGCTTTATCATAATATTGTTGGTAATATGTTCTTGCTTTATTGAATTCACCTTTAAAGACATAGTTATTTCCAACACCAATCAGAGCAGTAATATATTCTGGATCAATTTCAAGAGCTTTTTCATATTGCTTTATTGATTCATCATATCTTCCTTGTATTAATAGATATTCTGCATAAGAATCATAAGGATTAGCTTCATTTGGTATTAGTTCAATGTATTTTTTAAATGGTTCTTCAGCTTGACTAAAGCTTTTCATACTCATATATACATAACCAAGCATATTATAGCTTGAAGCATATTTATTATCTATAGCTACTGCTTTATCGAAATGTTTAAGTGCATTAGGATAATCTTGTATACCATAGTAATAAATACCAGCTAAGTTTTGTACTCTCTTATCGTCCGGGTAGAGCAATAACAGACTATCTAGTTCTTGTTTCTGACTTACTGCATCACCATCAAAAAGTGCTTTATTATAAAGTATTAAGTGCTTTTCACCATCCGATACCTTGTTTAGAAGCTCTTCGGCCTTTGTTAAATTTTCTCTGGCTATTTTATAACCCCTCCTGAACCTGCACGATACAAATAAGCCATTGCAAAATCTTTATCCAGAGCTATAGCTTTATCAAACATCACAGCAGCTTGGGGGAATTTGAGCTTTTCGGACATATCACGTCCTTCTATAAATAATTTTAATGCATCATCAGAATTTGTTGTAATAGTTATTTCCTTTGAAATGGGCTCATCTTTAACACAACCGATAAAGAAAAGAGATACGATGCAAAAAGAAATAAAAAGAGTAATGAATGTTTTTTTATAAGACATAACAGTCTCCGTATGAAATAATTAATAAAATATTATTTATCAGCAGTTCTGCTTCGTATGAGTATTCTTGGTGTTATCTCGGTAAGTATCTACAACTAAACTCTAACTCGCACGGAGTAGAGGAAAATTATATAATGATATGTATATTAAATATTTATTAAAGTCAAAAACTTTCGATTTACAAATACTAATGATTGATGAATGTGTATGGATATAAACATCTACCAAATACCTTAAGCAGGACCGAAATAATAGTTATTTAAGCAAAATCATTTACATAGTTTATTGAAGTAGCAATTGTTATTAGTTAAATTATTATAAACAAAATGAAAACAATTATATTCATATAACTTCTAATATTGAGTTTAAATTCCACAAACTTACTTTCACAAAACAAAGACACCTGGTCTGCCTTTGAAGATGAAGCAACGAACTTTCGTGGGTTTAAGGATGATGAAGGTAATATTAAAGTAGAAGCAAAGTTTCTTGGTTTTATGCTTGCCCCAAAATTTTCAGATATAGTTGCAGTTATGGAAGATATTAAAACAAGCTATTATCTCACAAGAAGAGGAGAAAAAGTCGGCAGAGACAGTCTTTACATTTTTGATAACTCTTTTGATTGTGAAAGCGAAGGATTTATAAGATTCAGAGATAAGGAAAATAACACAACCGGTATGTTTAATAGTGAAGGTAAGGTTTTGATTCCTGCAGAGTATAACTATCTGTCAGAAGTAAGGAATGGTCTCATTGTAGCTCTTAAAGGAGCAGTAAAAGAATACTTAAATAATGATTCAACCTATGAACATTTGGGATGGTCAAATGGCATCAAGTACCTTATCGATACCACCAATAAAATTCTTGTTAAAGATTATTACTAACCCTTGCGTCTCACCCCAATTCCCCTTACTCTTAACTATGATACCATTTGATTATAAATACACAACCAGATACTTTAACTCAGCTAATAGGCTTGGGTTAGAAAAAGCGAAAGAAAATTTATTGGAACACTGACCCTCTAAACCAAAACACGTTGCCTTTGCCCACTGAAAAGAGGTCAGCTAATTAATTTTATTTTTAAGGTAATATCTAGACAATAAATAAAAGCAGTGGATGATGAAGAACAAACTATCATTGGGAAAACAAGAGTGGCAAATTCAAGAAAAATACTTATCAAGCAAGGGGTTTATTATTTAATTTGGCACTTGAGTTCCCTTTCCATTATTAGGGACCCAAAATGATTCATTATCATTATTCTGAACTTGACCATTTAAATTAAAATCAGATTCTTTATAACCTGATTGGCCATTTTGAGGTACCCAAAAGTTTTCTCTGTCATTGTTTTGAACCTGACCGTTCCCGTTAGCATCCGCTGCAAACATTCCGAAAACACCAACACTTAGCTGAACCATCGAATTTACACCATAAGCTCTGGATATTTCTGTTGTGAAATTATATAATTGACTAAAATAATCTAGTGACGTTGAAATAGAACTCATTATGGGAATATGATTTCTATGATAAATTACTATAAAATAATTTCCTTTCGGCTTAGTTAAGAACAATGAAGATACACCGTCCATCCCCACTACATTACCTGTCCTTGTAAGAAACCCCGCTTTGCGTTCAACTATTGTACTGGCGCCTGTGCCTGTTCTTAATTCGATTAAAATCCAGTCTACGATATTTTGGTGTGTATTAAAGAAACTTGTGCTAACTGATTCAGTTCCTGAATAATTCCATGGTTGAACAGAATACGGTTGAATAAGTGGAATATACCCTGATAAATTTAAAGTAGTGCTCATATCACTCCCATTAAATGGGCCTTGAAGAAATGATTTTACGTTTATTGATAAGGGAACTACTATTTGAGAAGAAGTCCAATCAACTGGTATACTTGAACCATTATTTTCAAATAACTGAACCAAAGTTATATTAATATTACTGGTACCCGCTGATAAGGCTTGAAAGTTTAGTGAAAAAAGTTTACCGGAACCGCTCGCATTATTGGGACCTAATATTGCCGCATCCACCAAAACATTATTTATAATTGTTGCAGGATTAGTAAAAAATACCGTACTTGCAACAGAAGATAAAAATGTACCTTCAACAACACTATTAAGTTTAACTACAGAATTATTAAAGCTAATTGCAACGCTGTAACCATGAAGATTATTAACATTGGCTATCATTACATCAAGTTTAATTGTATTTTGCCCTGTAAGAACGATTGATTGCGGTGTGATATAAACATCAGTCTGTGCAACCAAATTGAAGTGGAAGAACAATATGCTTAACAGTAATAATTTCTTCATAATAATCATTATTTAAGTAATATAATTTTAATTCTTTGAAAATCATTTTTGTTTTGCACGGTTAGCAAATAAACACCACTTGGCAGAACCGTTCCATCACTGCTCTTACCATGCCATGTGAATGAAATATTTCTATCACTATTTGCATCTACTCTGTATGAAAATATTTCTTCCCCTGTAATTGAATATATATAAAAATCAGTATCTGCACCATATTTTGCCGTGTAATCAATTCTTGTTGAAGAATTAAAAGGGTTTGGATAAGATTGCAACCCTATATCTGATGAATTTTGTATCTCATTATTAATAAATGTCGGTCCAAAAATATGAATTACCCCATTTTGGGATTGTATTGGAATTTGATTATCTGAAGTATCCCGAAGGTCAGTTGTTAAAAAGTTTAGACTAATATCACCTTCTTCAAGAGCCTGAAATTGTATTTTAATCAAATCCCCACTTCCATCTTCATAACCAGGGCCAAGGATTGCCTCATCTATCTTTAATATATTCGAGTTACTGTCTATAGTCGCGTAAAAAAAAGTTTGCCAGTTAGAAAAAAAACTTGATCGAGATATATTCAAACACCTCAATTTCTGTGAGTCGTATCCAAGATGAATGCTATATGCCCTAAATGCATTAATATTTTCGACTTTTATTATTATTTCCGATGTAGAAAATAAATTTATATTCATCTCAGATGGTGATACTAATAAAACGGTTTGCTGGCTGAGAATCGAATAACTCGACAAAAATATTGCTATTATTATATGTATAATTAATTTCTTCAATTGAATTCTACTTTAAGAATTGCATTTTCTTTGTTTGGATAAAATCGTTGACTCTCAACTCATAAAAATATACTCCGCTGTTAAGTTCGGTTGCATCGAATTTTTGAGTGTATGTTCCAGGCTGTCTTTGTTCATCAACTAATGTCTTAATTTCTTGACCAAGTAAATTAAATACACTGAGTTTTACTAATCCTGCTTCAGGAATAGTAAACTTAATATTAGTTGATGGGTTAAAAGGATTAGGATAATTTTGAGTCAACTCATATTTCATTGGTGCAGCTACTTCAACATTAACAACTGGTGAATATTCAAATTGACCGTCATTATCTATCTGTTTCAATCTATAAGCATAACTACCACGCTGAAGATCTTTATCAATATAAGAATATTCTTTTGGTGAGTTCGAATTTCCATTTCCCGTAATAAATGAAACTTTATGATAGCTTCCAAAGGAACATCTAAAATGGAAGACTCAACTACTGGGGTATAATTTGTCTGCAGATCTGTAGACGGTGTTGTATAATAATAATCTTGTAAGTCCCACTGATTTATAGTAGTATTAAAGCTAAGACCACTACTTTCAGTCTGATCAAATATTTTCATTTTCACATGGACGTAAACTTGGGGCGTTGTTCCAAGCATATTAGTTAATTCGAATCCCCTGCCGGGATATGTTCCGTAAGCTGAATATGCATAATCATTTTGAATTGCGAAAATTAAATCTGTATTGTCCAACTACGGTTGCTGAATAATTTCCAGCGCCAAAATTACTTGGTGGGCTGCCCAAAAAAGTGTCTGTAAGTAGTATCCCTTCTGTTACGGTGATGTTTCCATTTGTAACTAAGTTGCTGCCAAATCCTAATGTATTATAGTTTATGTATAACTGAGCAATTTTAAATTGGCTATTTGCAGTTGCCTCCGCAGTTATATCAAATTCTAAAAAATGATCATCTAAAACATTAGTGAGTACAGGATTTGCAAATTTAAAGGTAATGCCTACTTGAGCAAGTGTTGGATTTTGATAAAATGAAATTAATAAAACGTATACCAATGCTATTAATAATGTTCGTATCAAACTGCTCATAACTAACTCCTGAATAAATAATTTTTATAAATATAAAATTTCAATTTGGTACTTGTGTCCCTTTACCATTATTTGGGACCCAATAAAATTCATTATCATTATTCTGTACTTGTCCATTTAAATTATAATCAGCTGCTTTATATCCGGACTGTCCATTTTGCGGTACCCAATAATTTTCTCTGTCGTTATTCTGTACCTGTCCATTTCCATTTGCATCAGCTGCAATCATACCGAATATTCCCACATCAAGCTCAATCATAGCATTGGATCCATAAGCTTGCAATTGTGAACTTGTAAAATCATATAAAGGGGTTGTACTTGTAAGTTGAATATTTGTTGAACTCATTATTGCAAGATGGTTACGGTGTTTTATTACGATGTAGTTGTCATTAGAATTTAGAAACAAAAACGATACAGGACTTACACCATCAAGATCAACAATAACTCCGTCATTTTTTAAAAGTGCAGCTCGAGTTGCAATTGTAGAACTTGCAGATGTTGCTGTTCTCAGTTCCACTAAAACCCAATCAACTATGCTGGGATGGGTTGTAAAAAAATCAGTGGCTACAGATTCAGTACCGGCATAATTCCAAGGAGGACCCGAATATGGCTGAGTGAGCGGAATAACACCAGAACTATTCAGCGTTGTTAACATCGAACCAGAATCATATGGACCTTGTAAAAATACCTCGGCATTAACAACAGAAGAACTCACAATAATCTCAGCTGGTACAGATATGGCAGTTATTTCTAAATTGTTGATATCCCTAAGACTTAAAGATGCAACTTGTACAGTAGTTGTTCCTTCAGCAAAAGGCTCAAATGTTATTGTAAAAATCGTTCCCGAGCCGGTTACAGAAGCACGACCAAGTATTGATTGATCTACAATTACTGTGTTAGCTGAATACAAGTCTGCCGGAAATGTTTCGTAGAATACATCATAACCTCCCGTATTAGTACTTAAAAAGTTTCCCTGAGTTATATTTAAACATTTTACTATGGAATTATTGAACGTTAATGTTACGCTTATCGCAAATAAACCTACCACTCCTTGCACTTCTACTGAAATTGAAACTGGATCATTGGTATCAACTGTTTGTGAAGATGGCGTAAGTTTTATCAGTACTGTAGAGCTCACAGTAATCTCAGCTGGTTCAGATATTGCAGCTATTTCTACATTGTTGATATCCCTAAGGGTTACTGATGTTACTTCTATATTGGTTGTCCCTTCGGCAAAAGGTTCAAACGTAATAGTAAAAATTTCTCCCGAACCGCTTACCGAGGCGAGACCAAGTATCGATTGGTCTACAATTACTGTATTAGCTGAATATAAATTACCAGGAAAGGTTTCGAAGAAAACATCATAACCTCCTGCATTCGTACTTAAGAAGTCACCCTGTGAGATATGCAGACATTTAACTATCGAATTATCGAAAGATAATGTTATACTAATTGCAAATAAATCGACTACTCCCTGAACTCCTACTGTAATTGAGACCGGATCATTGGTATTAACTATTTGTGAAGAAGGTGTAAGTGTTATTACCGCTGCATCATTTGGCTGATTGCTTTGTGCAAAAGTTAAACTGATACTTAGACTGATTATTAACAGTAGTATGTTTTTTTTAAGGCTCATTGAATTTCAATATTAGTTTTTTAATAAATAATTGGGCGGCAATTAAGCCGCCCAATTGAACATAAATTATTTCATCAGAATCATTTTCTTAACAGATACAAAGTCGTTTGCTTTTATCTGATAGAAATAAATACCTGATGAATATCCTGCTGCATTTAATTCAACATTATATCTTCCAGCTTCCTTTAACTCATTTACTAATGTTGCCACTTTTTCACCTAAAGCATTGAACACTGATATTTCTACCATTGCTTGTTTTGGTAAATTGTAACTAATAGTTGTTGATGGGTTAAATGGATTTGGATAGTTCTGCAGTAAAGCAAATTCAGTTGGAATTGTTTCGACTGAACCGGAGAAGCTAACTTTCATTGCGCCATTAAGAATATTCCTGACGTTAGCACTGTTAATATTGATATCAGTATTGCCTTCAAATACTAATGTTAATACTTCACCCGAAGTACTGATCCCAAATTCATTTGCACCGAATACTGCTAGATCTACATATACCTGGTTTCCTTCAACATTGTTCATTACCATAACAGGGTTTGATATTGATGTTAGAAGTTCACCTTTTTCAACACTAACAAGTTTTCCAAAATTACCAGCAAATGTTAAGTTCATAGCTCTAACATTTTGAACACCGCCGCTAACTAATAATGGAACTCTTGTTTGATTACCTGCAAATATTGGATCTCCAAGCTTCAGCTCTACTGGTTCTGTTGGCTGTGCATTTAATTTTGGATAAACGTGATTTTGGCTTAAACCATAACTCATAGAGAAGATTACTAAATCCTCAAACTGAATTCTTCCATCAGTTATAGGCATACCATAAACTGTATTTGTGTTCGTTGGACCAACATCATACTTAACTTTATAATTTGCCATATTACCTGGACCTGACCAATAAGATCCTGCCCATAAATTTAGGTCAATAATGTCTAATACACCATCACCCGTTGATGGACCACCTATGCTGGAAACGTCACCAAGATAGGATTTTACCTGTGCATTATTTCCTGTTACATATACACCAAGCTGACCACCTGCACCATTATAAGCCCTAAAATCTAATGCTGTAAAACTGATTGCTCCGAATCCCGGCTTTAATATGTTAAGATTTAATTTGGCTATATAGTTACCAGAAGTAATAGTAAAGTTATTGGTTAAAAGCGAGCTTGCATTTATAGTCACCTGATCAGTAGTACCTAATTGATCATACAAGAACTGAAAATTAGCGCCATTATAAATTCCGCCAGTTTTATCAACACCTGCATAACTAAATAATGTATTATCCCATTGTATTGTTATATCTGAGGCAGCGAAAACTGAACCAATTTCTGGAACTATGTAAAGTTCTATTGGAGAAGTAAAATCCCAATCATTAGGTTCATATAATGCATTAGTAAATCCCCAAGCATCATTAGGATAAATAATACCTGCCGCAGCTGTTGGACTTGAGCTTAAGTAAACATTGTATGCGGTTGATGGTGTATTAATAAATGTAAATGGTGTAAAGTGATTGGTAGTAAATGAAAATGAAGGATGACCACCGAACAATGGATCTGATGCTAGGTAGGTACCACCTGAAACTGCCAACCAGCTGCTGGTTGTAGAGTTATAATACATTACTGTAGTTGAGGCATCAAAACCAGGAATTCCGAATACATCAACGGAAACATCTACATTAAAAGAATAGTTTGCCATTGTTGAAGTTATGTCCAGCCAAAGCCCAACATTAGTATAACCGCTTGGGAAAGGTGTCGGTGCTTCATTATATCTTGATACTGTAACATTGCCGCCACCTGATGGTAAAGTGTTAAATACCATTTTGACTCCAGCAAGAGGGAAATCATAAACAACCGGGGTTGCTTGAGATATATTTATTGTTTCAGCTTTTCCAATCCACGGATCGTAATCTACTGGTCCACTAATCATGGCCTGTATTTCAGATTCAACAGCAGTACCCCACCAATTGTTTTCTGCATTGAACATTCCTGGGGCAAGATTCTCAATACTAAGTGTGTTGTTTAATAATGAATTATTATTGAAAGAAACATTTGAAATATCACCAGTTATTTCACCTTCTTTTCTAACTTTAATTGCTGAGCCTTGTATATTCTTGAATACGTTACTGGTGCCAGTTAATGTACCTCCATAGTTCGGGTAGATATTTATTGCAGATGCAGAGAGCAGATCAAAGGTATTGCTATTAAGGGTAACATTATTTCCGGCTGAGGCAAGAATAATACCTGCTTGGTCATCATACCAATTTGGACCTGATATAGTAGTATTCTTTATTGTGTTGTTTGCAATTGTACCAACAACATTATTAAAGTTCATTGCCCAGCCTCCATTATCAAGCCATACGTTATTTTGAATATTTATTGTCTGGATATTCGTACTCCACAATGATATTCCATTTGAAACTGCACTATTATCAAATAAATTATCAGTTAAGGTTAAAGAGAAAGGATTTGTATTCCCGGTGATATACCAGTTACCATTATTACACTCGTAAGCATTTGTGAAAATATTATTTTCAAATAGCCATGATGTATTAGTTCGATTTATCAATTCTACAAATCTATTATCAATTATAGCAGCATCTACCATATCAATGGTAATCCCTTTTATTACAATATTCATATCATTTGCATTTGCCAAGATGGCATGTCCACCGATCTGAGGTTTAAGAATTGCCTCTAACACACGTGTATCAGTATTCGGGCTGTTTAGTTCATTAGGCCCAAGAATAGTAATTGATTTGTTTAATATTAGGTTTTCTGCATATGTTCCTGCTGCAACTGAAATAGTATTTCCTGCCGTTGCATCGTTAATTGCACCTTGAATTGTTGGATAGTATACATCCTTAGTTAAATTATAAACTGGGGCAGGATAAGCGACACTAATACCCCATAATGCTTCACCTGTAACTTCATTATTTTCACTTATTGTAAATTGATCATTACTCCATCCTCCAGTACCTAGTTGGACACTCATCATATAATCAGCAGCACCTTCTATATTTGTTAAGTATAAAGTTCGATTAACCTCATTAAGAGCAAGGATAGAATATGCTGTTTCCTGAATAGATTCATTTAAGTCACCCGGAATTACATAAGCTTGATTCCATGTAAATCCACCTCCAACAATCTGATAAGTTGCTAAAGTAGCAGCTAAGTCATTTATATTACTTGCTGCAATATGCCAACCAGCAGTTGGATCGAAATCTTCATTTACATAAGCAAGACCGTAGACTGCACCAGCTAAACCTATTACATCATACCATGCGTTACCATCTAATTCATTAATTTCTGCCTTAACACCATCAATCCACTCTGAAGTGCTTGCACCACACATTGCTGCACCTACCAAACCCATTCCCACATCCCACGCGGCCATATTCGCTTGTGTACCGGCTCTATTCGTACGTACAAGATTTATGTAGTCCGAAGTGTTATAAAGAGTTCCTAGTCCATTTTTGTCATACGTTCCAGCTGCAAGTTGGTCATAGAAATTTGTTTTTACGTGGGTTGTATAGGTTGTAACACCTAGTACTTTGTCTAAGGTTGCTGCAAGGTAACCATCAGACGGTGAAAAATTATTTGTTTTAGTTAATAACAATGCACCTGCATTTAATAATGCGGTACGATGAGTACTTAATCCTGTTTGTTGATATGCTTGAGCAAGTCCCATTGTAATTGGTCCAATAGTATTTAAGGCACTCGTACCGGTCAAAGGCCAACCCCAACCACCGTTAGGATTCTGCATTGCAACAAGTCTATTACCACCAGTTGTAAAGGCATCAAGAATTGATTCCGCTCCATCGCTAATCATATTTCCATTTGATTGGGTAGTAGTTCTCGCAAACATATTTCCATTATCAAATGGACTAACAGGACTAGGTTTATCCTGTGCTACTAAAAGTACAGAATACATCAGCAACAGTGTAAATAAGAATAACTTTTTCATAAAATTTTTCTCCTAATTGTTTTATATTTTATCTAGGAATTAATTAAAAACTTTTGTCTGCAGTTTTCTTTAGTTAAATTTTATTGCTCGAGTACCGCTCAGCAGTTATTTAAATTTAACGGGATTTCTGCAGACGCTTTTTAGGGAGGATGTTTTGAATCAAGTTTCATTTCTTCCTCCTATTAATATTTTTCCAATTGCAGGGATAGTAGTTCATCCCTATTAATTTTATTTAAATCGGGCACAAAAATATTTCTACCTTCACGTATTATTTTATAAAGGATATAATTCAAACCACAACCAAGAATAACTTCTAAAAACTCAGAGTCTTTGATATTTTTTTTTACATTTTCTTTCACCTTAATAACCAAACTTGTTGTGTTGTAAATATCTCTGAATTTATATAAGTATGCGTGGATACGCCTTCGACAGGAATACTGAATGAAATACAAATTACAATAATGCTTATTAATTCTACTAACAAGGGATCCCTACTAAGAATGAAATAGTTTAGCTTGTTACCCTAGCAGAAGATATATATACTTAATCTCTATTCGCTCGGAAAATTATTATAATTTTTTTTGAATATTTTAAAAAAATAATAAAGCAGTTTGACCACCGCTTATATAAATTTTTACTAAAACTTTGTATGGAATGGACTTAGTATATAGAACCTGAAAACTAACTTTATTTGTCAGCTGTCAATAAATATCTGAACGCATTTTTTATTTTAATAAGAAAACGGGCATTATTAATTAACTTTTATTATCTTCATTTCCCTTATGAAGAAGAATTCTGAAATATTAGTCTTTTTAACAAATCTGGATTCTGATCTATTTCTAAATAACGTTATTAAAATTTGTCAATCGATTGCTCTCTCATATCTTCATTGTAATTATAGAAAAATTTATAAATTTTTACAGAACGAAGAACTTAGTTTTGAGGAATTTGCTCTTGATGCTATCGCACCATTGTTCGTTAGAGAAAAAGAAGATCAGAATATTTCAATCCGGACATCTTTTAATAACTGGCAGCCCGCTATAAAAACTGAGGAAGATGCTTTATACTTCCTAAATAAAATTGTTGCTAGTAGGGTTGAACAGCATATTTATTCTTTACTTAAGGAAGAAGATCCATTCTTTTCCAAAATTCTTGATTCAGTTAATTATCTTATCAAGACTCAGGGATATAAAAAATCTCAATCATTAGGTAAGACTTATATTATAAAAAGTGATGATGAAATTAGAGATACATTATTCATTAGTCAGCAGGAGTTTGAAAATTTACCTACACATCTTTTTGCAAATAAGAAAAAACTTTTTTCAAATTTGATAAACTATCTTCAGACAGAAACAAAATTCGTTTCCGCAATTCCATTAAATGATCTTGTTTACAAGTTAAAACATATCAACTTTTCAGAATATGTATTAATCAAATCTTCTGAAATGACTAGAAAACAATTTGAAATGGATGAGATCGTAGACTTTGCACTAAAATCTGCATTAAAGAAATTAGATAATTCCTATACTGCAAATGGAAAATTAAATAATTCAGAAAGTAAATCTATTAGAAGTGCGTTGACCGATATATCAGTAGATTTGAAAAATGGCGGGATAAATCCAGGATTATATGATTATCTTGCCCCCTATATTAAAGATTTGAGTAAAGAAGCCTACAAAGATAATTACCATAATATCCTCGAGTACCTGGTTAGAGTAACAAAATCTGTGATTGCTGACAATCTACAAGAGAAAAATTAATACACTTTCCGAATCAGCATTTTTTTTAATTATATAATAGACAAAGGAATAAAGTAATTTGAAAGTAACGGAACGTGACATATTTAATTTTGTATTCTTCCCGGAGTCTGTTCGTGAGGAGCTAAAAGCATTTTTGTCTTCAATTGAAGATTCTTCAGTAGCTGTAATTTTTTATAAAGAGATGAAATCTGCATTGGATAAAGAAATATCACCATTACTAAAAGAAAGAATTTCTAAAAAAAAAAATCTTACAAATTGCCAAGTGTTATTATTCTATACCCTATGCATGAACCATTAAAAAACAAGAAACCAAATCATTTAGTTTTAGCCGCTGCATCAGAAAATAATACAGCACCAAAGATGGTTACAAAAACATTTGTAGATGACGGTAAGGATTATCTTATTAAAGTTCTTACATACGGCAGTACAACTAAGGTGTTTGTTTTCTCTACTCACGATGAGATCTTAAAAGATTTTCACATTATTATCGAACCCCAAAATCTTAAATACCATCTTAATGATAATACCGAACCATTGAAAATTGGCCAGGCAATAGATGCTGATCTGGTTAAAATTGAATTTTAGCTTTAGCTACTCTTTAATTCTAGCAAACTAGAATTTCAATATCCCTTTGAAATGAATTCTTTACCGTCCCAATATCTTATTTCATCTTTTAGAATCTTAAAGTATTCATCTGTATTGGTATAAGGAGGTTTTAGTGTTCCCTGCGAAACAAGCGAGTCTCTTACCTGTTGAGCATTATCGGCACAATCAACCCATTGGAAATCTAATTCATTACTAAACCCATAATAAAATATGATCGGTTTATCTTGCCCATCACGAACAGAAATAACTATTTCCTTTGAACTAGGGGCGTAATATAGACCGTTCAATAAAACTATGTTTGAACGGCTAAAGAGTTTACCATAATCAGTATGGGGTAATAAAACAAATTCATTAATTACAGCTTTGGGTATATTTTTGAATTTGTATCGGTCAGGGGCTGGTGTTTGCCCCTTTAAATTATCAAGATTAATTGAGAATAAAATAGCTTTTTCATATCCATTATGCATCCCGGCAACAATAACTTCTTTAATATTGTCTTTATTAAAATCGCCAATCATCGCATTTGTAATGGCACCGGCATTCCATAATGTGGCTGTACTATCAAATCGTTTTCCAGTAACAACATTAAGTTTAAATATTGCATTAGAAAAATTGGGAATGTTGCGGGCCATAAGTAAAATAACTTTTGTATTATTTATCGTGGTAGTATCAATAATTGAAATCTGATAGTTGTTTGTCCATTTCCTAAATGTTGATACAGTATCTCTAAAATTATATTCCCAGATAAGGTTTTTATTTTTATCAAAGCAAGCAACTCTTCCATTATCATAAGAATCAGAATTCATTTCTTCTTCTGCTATAATAACTTCATTCACACCATCATTATTTATATCAATTATTTTTCTGCTATATCTTGATCTATCATTAGACCCATCTCTTTGATCAAAATTTAAGTGTATCGACCACAAGTCTTTACCATTTCGATTCTGGACACTTAGGAGATTTCCTTCTTGATGAAACATTGCTGGATTATTATCAAAATCTAATGCAAACAAAAAATAAAAACTACCGTAAGTACCATCGCTAACAGAATACTTTTCCATTTTTTGTAAGCATATAATACAAATCGCTCAATGATATTTCTTTTATGAATATCAACAATGTTCCTTCTGCTTAATAAATCTTCAAGGTCAGTTAATCCAATGATTTTTAATTTTCTATTTGGATATTTTACAATAAGTTGAGCAAGTTTATCTTCTGCCCATATCTCATCAACTTTCGGAACACAAAATATCTGCGCGTCTGAAAAGAAAACGAATTCAACTTTGGTATCTATAATTGATTTACTTGTTGATATTATTTTAGAATTTTTATCAATTCCCCCGGTAACCGCAATACAGCCATTAATGTTAACTATGGTTTTTGAATTGTAATGTTTAAGTATTGCTTCAATAAATGCAAGAGTTAATGCTGTGCCCAGTGAATTACCGACGTATACCCCAAGTTTATTCTCACATCTTAGTTCAACAGTGTGTGATTCTTTGATTTTCTTGATGTGTTTTTGCAATACTCAATTGCATTATCCCAGCATAAATGCAATTGATTTTGTAATTGAGTATCATTTTCTGATTCAGCCGGTTCAATATTAAATTGATTCTCTCCATCGATAACCTGAACTTTTAATATTTCTAAAAATCCAAGTAACTTCTCTTTAATATTTTTTTCAAGCACCGGGAAATAAATAATGCTTCTTGAAATATCTTCATTACTTCCATCTAACCAGGAACACATTAATTCATATTTTTTCTTTAAAATTATAAGAGCTTCTGCCATGTCAGATTTATAGTTGGTTAAAAAATCCAATTCACATACTTTTATAAACTGGTCCCGAATAAAAGTTAAATCATCCAGGTTAAGCCCTCTGATCTTGATGGTTTTAATTAACGAAAGATATTCTGCGAAATGATCGGAAAGGTATGCTTCTGTTAAATTAAGATTAGAACTGGAAAGCACTAAACTAAAGAATTCTGAAATTCTTAATAATTTAGTTCGCTTGGAGGAAGGTGCTTCAAGGAAGATTACAAGTTCTGAATATTTTTTTTCTAATCCTAGGATCTCCACTGTTATACCCATTAGTGTATTGCAAAGATCGGTAAAGAAAGTTTTAAATGGAAGGATGGTTATTTATAATTATAAAGCGATTAAAATATATTCACTGATTAGTATTGCTCTTTGTTTCTGCCAATAATATTAAGCTGGTACCAAAATGGTTCCTCTTTTTAAAATAAATGCTATTTTGAGCTAACAATGAAGTTTTTCGGAAGGTGAAAACAGTCCCTGACTCTCCCAAGCTATATTACAGGCACAAATAACACTCAAAATTTACGTTCGAGAATCTGAAAATAGAATGTGAAAAATAATCAAAATGACATAATTATGGTTGAGAGCCATAGTAAAGCCATAGTCTAAATTTGAAATGGTAATCCATCTCAAATAAAATATTAAGAATCTAGTTAATATTGGAAAGTTTCTGTCTCGTTTCAGTGGTTTCGATCATTGAAAAGAGCCATAGTGTTTGCCATAGTAAGGGTCAAAAAGGTAGGTCAATTGAGGTCAATTTCATTAAATACTACCGAAATTCATTTTTCTCAGAAATAAAAAAACCCCGAAAATCTTTCATTTTCGAGGTTTCTTGAGCTGGCAATGGGACTCGAACCCGCAACCTGCTGATTACAAATCAGCTGCTCTACCAATTGAGCTATGCCAGCGTTTCAAATTTTGTGAGCCAAAAATAGTATTTATTCAATTTCTTTGCAATTTTTTTGAAAGATTTTATTGATCTGATGTTTTAATACCAAAAGTCCCCTTTTCATCAAAAATTTTGAATTGGACCATTTTCTGACGAATCTTTTTATTAGCTCAAAAGTTAAATTCTTAAAATCAAATTTTTCTCCTGGATTTAAAATTTTTCCAGTCTTATATGCAACAAAACCTGCAACCGTATTATATTCATCTGATTCTTCTAATTGAATATTAAATGTTTCATTAAAATCATCAATAACCATAGAACCAAGTATATAAAATTTTCCTTCTGGCGAAACGCTGTAATCCTGAACTTCGCTTTTAGTTTTGTCTTTAATCTCGCCAACTATTTCTTCCAGAATATCTTCCATCGTTATCACGCCCTCTGTACCTCCATATTCATCAGTAACAATGGCAATTCGCTCACCTTGCTTCTGCATATCTTTTAATATTTCTGAAATTAGTTTTGTTTCAGGGGCAAAATATGCAGGACGAAGAAGTTGTTTTAGAGAATATTTTTTCTTTTCAATTATAGATTTCATCACATCTTTTGTATGAAGTATCCCAATAATATTGTCTAAAGAATTTTCAAATACTGGGACCAATGTATGACCTGTTTTTATTATCGATGCTATATTTTTTTCATCTTCTTCAATTAGATTTATTGCAACCATTTCAGTTCGTGGAATCATAACTTCATCTGCTTTAAGATCATTAAACTCAAATATGTTTTCAATTATCTCTTGATCTGCTTCATCTATCGTACCTGATTTTACACCATCCGATATTATATCAAGTATTTCATCTTCCGATGGACGTTCTTGTGAGAAATTTATTTTTTCTTTAAACGGTAATAAAATAATATTGCTTAATGCTGTTATGGCTTCAGTAACAAACTTTAGGGTTGAAGATAAAAGTAAAACTATTTTTATAGATCGTTTACCAATAAAATCCGAATAACGATAAGCGATGGCTTTGGGAACAAGCACATTAAACACTAAAATTGATAGAGTCACTAAAATTGTTGTCGTGAGAATTGATATTCCGATTGAATAAATCGATGATAAATTTAGTAGAGATAAAAGCGAAGGATAAATCCAGTTTGAAAATAAAAAATAACCGATAATTGAAGTCAGCACCGTTAAAAAGGTAAATGCAAGATGAATACTGCTGTAAACTTGTTCCTGATTTTCATTTAACTTTTCAAAATATGGAACATACTTATCTGAGTTTTCTTTTAGTTCATCAATTTTAGTTTCACCAAAAGCAGCTAAAGCAATTTCTGCGGCAGCCAATAAAAAATTTGCAAACAGTATCATTACAAAAACAAACAATAATTCCATTAAGTCTAAAATATCCTTCTGTTAGTAATAGCTAAAACAAAAATAATAGTGTTGTGATAAATTTACATTACATAATCTTTAATAATGTGTTATTTTGTTATTAACATTATAAATTTTTTAGAATTAAATGAAACCAAAACAAATAAAGATTGTAGATAAAGATAAGCTTTCGTTAGTCTGGAATGATGGAAATTCATCAATTATTTCGCTAAAATATTTGCGGGATGAATGTCCTTGTGCTGGTTGCAAAGGTGAAACGATCTTATTTAAAACTTATCGCCCACCAAAACCCACTATGCTTTCACCAGAAATGTATAAAGTAATAAGCATCGATGAAGTTGGAGATTATGCAATACAAATCGGGTGGAAAGATGGACACAACACGGGTATATATTCGTGGGAATATCTTAAAACGCTTAAAGAAGGTGAAAGTGAAAATACTAATCAGAAATATGATACTCTTTTATGATTTCTAAAAATGAATTAAAATACTTCTCTTCTCTTTTAATAAAAAAATTCAGACAACAGGAAGAAAAATTTATCGTTGAAGGATTAAAAATTGTTGAAGAAGGCTTGAACAGTAGTTATAAATGCGATACGGTTATTGTTACACCTGCATTTATAGATTCTTTTCCTGATGTTATTAATATTTTAAGAAAAAAGACAAATCGAGTTGAAGAATTAAAATCAATCGACTTTCAAAAAATATCCGATACAAAATCTCCGCAAGGTATCGCAGCCGTATTTAATAAGAATTATCCCAAAAATAATCTTAGTGAACTTAAAGACAAGTTAATAGTTCTTATTGATAATGTTTCAGATCCCGGAAATCTTGGAACAATAATTAGAACCTGCGATTGGTTTGGGTTGCACAATATTTTAATTACCGATCAATCTGTTGAGTATTTGAATCCAAAAGTAGTTAGAGCTTCAATGGGATCAATTTTTCATCTTAATATTTATGATGAAGTTTTTTCTAATGATTTATCTAATCTTAAAAACAATGGTTATCAGATTATATGTGCAGATATTAAGGGCAAAAATATTTTTTCTTATAATTCAAATAAAAAATCAATATTAACTTTTTCTAATGAATCTATAGGTCCTTCTGAAATTGTTAAAAATCTTGCTGATGATTTTATTACAATTCCCGGTAAAGGCAGAGCAGAATCATTAAATGTTTCATCCGCAGCTTCTATAATAATTGCACGATTAACAAATGGCTCATAATCACAATCATATTCATTCCAATTCATCAAAAAATTTCAGAACAGTTTTTCTGCTCAATTTTGGATTTACAATTTTTGAAATCATTGGTGGAATTTTAACAAACAGCATATCTATAATTTCGGATGCACTGCACGATTTTGGTGATTCAATTTCACTTGGGCTTGCATGGTATTTGGAAAAATATTCTCACAAAAAAAGTGATAATAAATTTACCTATGGTTATGGTAGGTTTTCATTATTAGGTGCGTTAATTAATGCAATCGTATTGATCATCGGATCAACTTTTGTAATTGCAAATGCAGTTCCAAGATTAATAAAACCACAAGCTACTAACGCAGAGGGAATGATATTATTTGCAATTGTTGGAGTTATTGTAAACGGTGCCGCAGTGTTCAAATTAAAAAATGAAGACTCTATGAACGCGCGTGTAATGATGCTTCATCTTTTGGAAGATGTGCTAGGCTGGATTGCGATTCTTGCAGTTGCTACAACATTGCTGTTTTGGCAAACCTACATTCTTGATGCAGTACTTTCAATAATTATCACATTATACATCTTGTATAATGTTACGATCAATCTAAAAAAAACGATTACACTATTTTTACAAGCGACTCCGGAAAACATAAATATAGATTTCATTGACAACAAGTTTAAAAGTATTGAAAAAGTAATTTCATCTCATCATACACACGTTTGGTCTTTAGATGGGGCAAATCATATTCTTACAACACACTTAATTGTGGAAAGATCTACTACCCGTGCAGAGATTGTCAAAATAAAATCAAAGTGTAAGCAATTATTTGAGGACCTAAAGATGACTCATTTTACAATTGAAATTGAACTTGAAGATGAGGTTTGTTTAATGAAAGATGATGCAAATCATTAGATAATTTAATCTTTATAAGGATCATAGATATCAGAACCAGCCATTGCTACCCCTATTGGATGGAGATTGTAAAGCACTTTAATTGTGTCTCCCATATACCTTAAAACTTCTTCAAGATTTTTATAACATTCCGGCGCTTCATCAGCTCCTGAGCCACGCAACTCAATTCCTTTTTGCATTAGATTCGTTTTAACTTTTTCAAAATTTACCTTACCTTTTCCAATTGTCACTGGTTTTTTAATTCCATCTCTATCTTTAATCCATTTCTTTTTTCCTGCTGCTTCATTGCGGGACATTGTTCTGCCAGCACCATGAACTGTTGAGTACAATGCTTCTTTTGATAATTCAGAATCTAATCCTTCAATGATAACCGAATCATTCATCATATTAGCACCAATAAAGCCTAATTGATTGGGAAATGCTGGAGTGCAGCCTTTACGAACAACCCAGTAATCTTCTCCAAAATGGTTTTCTCGCCAGGCAAAATTATGATGATTATGTACTTCAAAAGTTTCATTTGGATTTCCAAGAATCTCTAACACCAATTTTACAACTTCGTCTCTTCCAGCGTAAGCGTATTGGCCAGCAAGGTTCATTGCTTCTAAATATGCTTGTCCTAGCTCCGACTTTATATCAAACAAAATCGGTGGTGAATCCATCGATCCTTCTTTAGCTCTATCTTCAAAGGATAAATTTTGTGATAACGCAATAAATCCCATTGTTGTTCTGTGTCCAAATCCACGTGAACCAAAATGTACACCAATCCATAAATATCCATCATCATCTT
Organism: Ignavibacteriales bacterium; assembly: GCA_016709765.1. Lineage (NCBI taxonomy): Bacteria > Pseudomonadati > Ignavibacteriota > Ignavibacteria > Ignavibacteriales > Ignavibacteriales bacterium. The sequence goes on along the minus strand of JADJMD010000016.1, from coordinate 87,941 downwards.
TAAATAGATCCACAAAATGATTGCCGCTACCTACGGTACCTAATTGTTCTTTGGCAAGACTGATAAGTTTTCTTTGAGGTTTAAAGTTGGCTGAAGATATTTTCTCTAGTACTTCGTGTTTAACAGGTTGATTATTTTTTCTTCCAATCCCAAATGATATTTGGTTATAGATTTCATTCATGATTTTGGGAAGCTCTATTTCATCTGCTTTTATATCAGTTCTTACAGCTTTGTTGCCGCATGCAATATCAAACCCAACTCCCGAAAGAGAAATTTTATTTTTATATGCAACAACTCCACCTATTGGATGGCCATAACCATAATGAGCATCCGAAGTAAGCACGCCAATATCATTTTCAGATGTGCATCTTTCGATTTGAGCTATTGATTTCTCATCAATTATTTCTCTGCCGAAGATTTTTATGCGTTTCATAGTATTCGATGAAAATGTCTTAATCAATTATAAGATTTTTATTTCACTTAGTCATTATATAAAAAAAGGCACAATTGCTTGTGCCTTAATTATAAATTATACATTGTACATTGTTAATTACTTCAACAGCATCATTTTTTTTGTTTGAACAAAATCTCCTGCATCAATGCGATAGAAATATACTCCTGTACTAACTTTGTTGCCGAGTTCATCATCGCCATTCCAGCTAACCTCATAAACACCATTTACCTGTTCTTGATTAACTAAATTCCTAACTTCTCTGCCAAGTACATCGAATATTTTTAATGATACAAGCGAAGGTGAAACCAGACTATATCTTATAACAGTACTTGGATTAAATGGATTTGGATAATTCTGTTGTAAAGAATACTCAACAGGAATCTGCTCATCAATCTGTTCAACATCCAAAAGAATTCCAGCTTCGGGTGTTGGCAGTTTTGCTGTTGTGTAGATTTTAAAATCACCTGCTGCTAATGTTATACTTTCTGATAGATTTGTTACATTTATACTATCACCGCTAAAATAATCATACCACCAACCCGAGCGAGTAAAATTTTGATTTGTTGAAAGCTCTGTAACTCCAAAATTACCGACAATAAAAACATCCATAGAAGAATGATATAAATTAATCTTCTTCATCTGTAAGAACTAACATCAAGACTAAATGTAGATGTGCTGAAAACATCATAATTTTTTTTAAGATTAATTAAAGCCTGGTACACTTTATATAAATTAGTTCTTCTATCATCATCAAGATAATTCCACCTAACAGGTTTCTCTCCTGTTCGCCCGTTAAAATCAATATTAACATCATACCCAAGCTCGCCAAATTGCCACATTAATTTTGGACCTGGAATTGTAAAGAAAAATGCTCCTGCTAGTTTCATTCTATTTAAAGCAACATTTAAATTTTTAATATTATATGTGCCTGAGGAATTTCCGTAAGTTAAATTCTTATACATCATTCTTTCTTCATCGTGGCTTTCCATATATCCAACTAAATTGGGATTTGTCCATCCACGATTTTTATAAGAGATTCCGGAGAAGTTTGAAGCATATCCCATAGTAGCTTCATTATAATCGTGATTAAGATTTCCCCATAACATCATTCCATAATTTGAGAGAACTGTTTCTTCGCTATTATCGGCAAAGTGTTCTAAAATAACATAAGCAGTTGAATCAAGTTCCCAAATTTTATCAGCCATTCGTTTAAGAATGTTAATTCTTGATTGATCATATTGCCCCCAAAGCCCAACATTTCCTCCGCTGTTTAATTGTGTAAACCCTTTTGAAAGATCGAAACGGAAACCATCAAATTTAAATTTTGTTAACCAATACTCATTTACGCGATCAACAAAATATTTAGTAGCAGTGCTCTCATGATTAAAATCATTGAAAACACTGAACGGATGGGTTGCCACTGTATTAAAATAAGGGCTATTTGCAGCTGGTCTGCTGTTTGTTTTATCCCACCACATAGCTACAAGAGGCGAAATATAATCAGCTTGATTTAAAACCATATCAAGTATAACAGCCATTCCATTTTGATGACAAAGATCTATAAACTCTTTAAGCTTATTTGCAGTTCCATAATATTTATCAACAGCAGTGTGATAATTGGGATTGTATCCCCAGCTTAAATTTCCTGAGAATTCCATAATCGGCATTAATTCAATCGCATTTACTCCAAGGGATTTTAGATAAGATAAAGTATCAATTAAAAATTGATAATTTTGCTGAGTAGAAAAATCCCTAACCAGCAGTTCATAAATGACTAATTTTTCTTTTGCGGGCCGCTGGTAGTTTGTTGCTTGCCACTGATATTCAGATTGAGCTGTTTGAATGATACCAACAGGTCCAACCGTTTTACCCGTGGGATAAGGTTTAAGGTTTGGATAGGTTGTTGAGGGAATATACTGATCATTCTGGGGATCAAGTATTTTTTCACTATACGGATCTGCTATAACTATCTCCCCATCTACCCAATATTGATACGCATATTCTGTACCCGGGCTGAGTGAATTAATTTCAATCCACCAAACAACACTATCATCATTTACAGAATCACGATTCAAAAAATAATTGGTTTCGGGTCTCCAATTGTTAAAATCACCAATCAGATAAATAAAATCTTTATATGGTGCAAATAGTGCTAATGTTAAAGTTGTTGCACTCGTATAATTAATGCCATGTCTTAATCCCGCCGGTAATGGAGCGTTAGTATATGCAGGATTGGAAAACAATATAAATGAAGTGGAATCCACTAAACCAGCGGTGTCAATTCCTACAGCTTTTATTATGTGGGGGCCAGCCGAAAAGCTAGAGTGTATAAAATTGTATGTTATACTATTTGAAATTGTTTGTGCAACTTGATTTCCATCAACAGAAAGAATTAATGTAGAAACTTTTGTTCCAAGCTCAACAGCATTTATAATAATAGGAACAGTTTCTCCAAATTTTACGAATGCCCCGGAAACCGGAGGATCTAAGGTATAAATACTAATTGCAGGACTCTGAACAATTAAGTTTAATCCCGGTTCATATAGATCAATAAAAATATCTGGACGTGTCTGTTTAGTTCCATCTGCGCTTCTAAAAACTATATCAAGCTGAGTAATTTGTTCTGAAGAGTTTGTAACACTGTAAAAAGTTCTTGGATATCCAACAGTAAGTTTATAAAGATTGGGACCTAATCTTGTTAGAGCTGGCTGATTTGTTTGTCCCCAACTGCCTATTACATGTTGCCAGGTTCCAAGGTTGGTTGTAACTCCAGTATGTGCATAAATAGTACCGGTATAATTTAATAACTCTGAAGCGCCCGGTAATGTTGTGTTAAGAAAAACTACAATGCTGTCATATTGTGTTGGAGTTACGGGCTCTAAAGTAATAGGTTGTGCAAATAATATTGAATAAGCAATGATTACAAATAAAAAAACTTTTAATAAATTTTTCATACGTTTATTCTTTAATTCCTGTTAGTTGAACAATAATTTCCCTGTTACGCGGCCTGTTATCAAAATCAACAAAAATTATCTGCTGCCAGGTTCCCAAAATTAACGATTTATTTTTAAACGGCACTGTAAAAGATGCGCCCTGCAAAGAAGCCCGAACGTGAGAATGCCCATTTCCATCGTGCCAGGTGTCATCGTGATGATAATTTTGATTTTTGGGAATTATTTTTTCAAAAAAATTGGGATAATCTTTTAACAACCCGGGTTCATATTCAATAGTTGTGATGCCTGCAGTTGAGCCGGGCACAAATATTAAAGCACTTCCTTCAATAAATTTGTTTTCACTGATTACATCCTGAACTTTATTTGTGATATTAATTATATCGCAATCCCCTTTGCTCTTTAGCGAAATTGTATGTGTTTCTATTGTAAAATTCATATTCTTTTGAAGCAATATCTTTTGTTTTGATGGAAAAAATAAGTTGGGCATTTTGCGATAATCAAGGGAATAAAGATGTGAATGATTTTGTAGGGTATGGTCTCCCGACCATTCCGCGTATTTATTGTTTTCATTTCGGATCGGACAGAGTCCGATCCGTACAATTTATTTCATCAAGAGCATCTTCTTAGTCTCAATAAAATCACCAGCCTTTAGCTGATAAAAATAAACTCCTGACGCTGGACCTTGCCTACTGGCAGGCAGGTTCTTGCTACTTAATTCTGAATTAAATTCAACTTCATAACTTCCTGCACTTTTTTCTTCATTAACAAGAGTTGCAACTTCTTTTCCAAGAACATCAAAAACTTTTAGATAAACAAACGATTTCTTCCCTGGTTGATTTGCAATACTAAATATTTAGTAATTGGATTAAACGGGTTTGGATAATTCTGTTCTAAAGAAAATTTAGTTGGAGCTATTTCAACTTCAATTATATTTGAATATTCAAACGTTCCATCAAAATCTATTTGCTTTAACCTGTACTGATATTTTCCTGCTAAAAGATTTTCATCAATAAAAGAATAAGTTTGTGGTTCGGTTGTTGTTCCCTTTCCATTTACATAACCAATATTCTTCCATTCTTCTCGTCTTTCGTCTTGCGTTTTTTGTCTCTCGATTTGGAAGCCCTGGTTATTTCTTTCCGTTGCAGTTTGCCAATTGAGAACTACATCATTATCAATAACAAATGAGGTGAAAGTAAGGAGTTCAACAGGAACGATTCCATTTTCATTAAAAACAACTAAACCTGCATTTTCAGTTGCAATCCAAAGATTTCCAAAATTATCAAATGCAAGATCTCTAATAACAATCAGTTTGGGGTAATTGAGAGTTCGAAGTACTAAATACAGTCCAATTTGTGCCATCAAATTTTATTAGTTCTGCATAATCTATGAATGTTTCGGTTCCAATCCATAGATTTCCATCATTATCAAATTCAATTGCGGTAGCAATAAAATTAAAACCGGAATAATTTGTTCCATCAAATTTAACTAAATAACCCCAACCTCCCATTCCTGTTGCAAACCAAATATTATTTAAGGAATCACTTTTAACATCAGTACAATAAAGACCAACCGGTCCATTTTGTGGTGGAAAATATTGTAATGAATCATCTTGAAATAAGTATAATCCCTCCCCATCGCCAATCCAAATTGATTGATTATTTAATAATAATTGACGATAACCGTTTGCCAACTGTAACGAAAGATGTGTTAACCAAATGCTATCATCTCTAAATTCCATTAAATAATGAGTTGACGAAATTGGAAAATCTATATTTTTAAGAAACCACACATTATTTAGACTATCAAAAAGGATTGAAGAAATACTATGGCCTGGAAATGTTGAATCTGGAATGCCATATACATACCAATCAGTACCATCAAACTTTGTTAATTGATTTCCTAATCCACCCCAAAAATTAAACTCATTATCAACACTAATTGTACTAAAAGAATTTGTAGGAATATTTGAGTTACTTGTATTATAAACTGTCCAGGAAGTAGTATCTATTTTAAGTATTCCAGATTCATAAAATGAAATCCATTTTCTATTTAACTGATCAACAACAATATCACCTACGGTATTAGAAGGCACACTGGAATTTGAGGTATCATATATTATCCACTGAGGATTATTTTGTGAATAACCAATAACACAATGTAGAATGACTAAGAGCAGTACTAACTTTTTCATAAAAGCCCCTGAATGAAAAATTATAAAATAATCTCACTTCAAACGAACGAAATAAATATCTTAAAATCAAATAAAATCTACCTCATCAGCATCATTTTTTTTGTTTCAATGAAATCCCCAGCTTTTAATTGGTAGAAATAAACTCCGCTTGGTAAAGACGTGGCATGCAACGTCTCTACTGAATTGAATTCTATTTCATAACTTCCTGCTGATTTTTCTTCATTAACAAGAGTTGCAACTTCTTTACCTAAAACATCAAATACTTTTAGTGATACAAATTGCCTACTGCTTATTGCATATTGAATACTGGTAGTTGGATTAAATGGGTTTGGGTAGTTTTGTTCTAAAGAAAACTTTGTTGGTTGATTTATCTCAATTTCAATTGTATTTGAATATTCAAACGTTCCGTCAAAATCAATTTGTTTTAATCTGTATTGATATTTTCCAGCAGAAAGATTTTCATCAACAAAGGAATATGACTGTGGTTCAGTTGTAGTTCCCTTTCCATCAACAAAACTAATACTATTCCAATCATCACTTCTTTCGTCTTGCGTCTCTCGTCTCTCGACCTGGAATCCTTGATTGTTCGTTTCTGTTGCTGTTTGCCAATAGAGAGTTATATCATTTTCATTAATTGATGAAGAAAAAGAAATTAGTTCTACTGGAATAATTGCAGGAACATAAGCTGTTGCTTCATTACTTCCAATACTTCTACCCATAAAGTATGGGCATTCCCCTCGTGTATGCAGCCTATATGTATAAGTATGATTTTGTTCAACACTTCTATCTTCAAATGATAGGGAATCATAACAAGTATAACCTATACTATAATATGAGTTAGTATCGGTTGGAAGACCATCTTTACGCATTATTTGATAAGCTAATGTTGGACTAGGGGCATAACCACGCGACCAGTTTAATGTTACTTTTTGAATTGAAGTGTCTTCTTGAACTGCAAGATAATTTGGTGGATTATACGTTTCAATTGGATGACCAATATATAAATTATCGATATACCAATTATTAATATTGTTCGAATTCCCAGAATAATAAAATCCAATGTTAAAAATCTCGGGGATACTTTCTCCGCTTATTAAGATTTGTTCTCCTAAACTATTTGTAACCTTTTTCTCCCAGATGGAGGTCCATGAAATTCCATTATTTGTAGTATAAGCCATACCAACAGTTACGGTATCTGTAAACCAGTATATAAAATGATTGAATCTTATATATGTTCCATATCCACCTGGAATTAATTTATTCATTCTAATGTAAGATTTACCAGTAAAAAGTGGTGAATAATTAAATACTAGTTCTGGTGGATCGCCTGCAGCAAATCCTAAAAAAGATAAATCCCAATTATTTAATCCTAAAGGTCCAACTTTAGTCCAAAGGTTTAAGTCATCAAAATTTTCTTCTACAATTTCTCCAGGCCAAATTCTTGTCCTAAAATACCAAACAGGTCCAATAGTAAAACTACTTGAATCATGTTCAACAATTCGCCAGTAATATTTTTTTAGGTAATCGTAGTTGACAAAATTCGGCATTATCTGCGTATAAGCTGTATTAGGATAACCATTTAATACTTTAACAGAATCACTCAAATTTGCAACAAGCAATGAATCATCACTGAAATATACTTCATTGTAAACAGTTTCAATTGGATTCCTCCACTTTAGAATATGTTGGGAACCGTGAACACCTTCAGCACCTGGTGCAGTCATTGGATTGAAGGGTTGACCCGGACCTTGTGCAAACAGTTGAATAGAGAATAGAATAAACAAACCAATCATTAACTTCTTCATAAAAGCCCCTTAATGAAAAATTATTAAATAACTTCACCTCAAACGAAAGAAATAAAAGCATTAAAGTCAATCAAATTGTAGTTAAATCTGGTTTGGTTATTCAGTGCTTAAGGGCTAATTTTTCAGAGCAAATTTTTATTATTTGAACAAATTGGAAGGCTTATGAACTCAAAATATTATATGGATCTAGAGCACAAATACGGCGCTCATAATTATCATCCGCTGGAAGTTGTAATTGCAAAAGGTAAAGGCGTTTGGGTTTGGGATGTTGAAGGTAAAAAATATCTCGATTTTCTTTCTGCTTACTCTGCCGTTAACCAGGGACATTGCCATCCAAAAATTATAAACACACTTATTGAGCAGGCACAAACTTTAACATTAACCTCACGCGCATTTTATAATAATGTGCTTGGCGAATATGAAAAGTTTGTTACTGATCTTTTTGGATATGATAAAGTGCTTCCTATGAACACAGGTGTTGAAGGTGGAGAGACTGCTGTTAAGCTTGCACGCAAATGGGCATATGACCTAAAAGGAATTAAAAAGAACGAAGCAAAAATTATTGTAGCTAATGAGAACTTTCACGGCAGAACAATGATGGCTGTTTCTGCTTCTACCGATCCTGATTGTTACGAGGGATTTGGACCATTTGTACCGGGATTTGAAAAAATTCCTTACAACAATATTGCTGCTTTAGAAAAAGCTTTGGAAGATCCAAACGTTGCAGCATTTATGGTTGAACCGATCCAGGGTGAAGCCGGTGTTTTTGTTCCTGATGACGGTTATCTAAAGAAAGCACAGGAACTTTGCAAAGCTAAAAATGTTTTACTCATCTGCGATGAAGTTCAAACTGGATTAGCAAGAACAGGTAAAATGTTAGCTTCAGATTATGAATCCGTTAAACCTGATATTTTAATTCTCGGTAAAGCTTTATCAGGCGGAGTAATGCCTGTTTCCGCAGCTTTAGCAAATGATGAAGTAATGCTTGCGATAAAACCCGGTCAGCACGGTTCAACTTTTGGCGGCAATCCCTTAGCTTGTAAAGTTGCTATCGCATCATTAGAAGTTTTGATTGAAGAAAAACTTGCAGAAAATGCTTTTGCAATGGGTGCTTACTTTAGATCAGAAGTTCAGAAAATGGTAAATGAATTTGAGAATCTTACTCTTGTAAGAGGTAAAGGATTGTTAAATGCAATTGTAATCAAACCTGCTAAAAGTGGAAAAACTGCGTGGGATGTTTGCGTTGCGTTAAAAGAAAACGGAATGCTTGCTAAACCAACTCACGGTGATATTATTAGATTCGCTCCACCGTTAGTAATAACAAAAGATGAAATTGATTTGGCGATAAGTATTATCAGAAAGGTAATGAAGGATTTTAATTAAAAGAGTGTTGTCATTCTCATAAAAACGGGAATCTAAATCGATTAAGATGAAGCAGATTCCCACTTTTGCGGAAATGACAATTTGGTTTTTCGGTTAAACTCCTAGTAATAGTTTTAAATCTTATTTTTAAGAACTTCTCGCGTTTCTCTAATCGATTTGGATAGTTTTGGTAATCTTTCCTCAATATTTCCAAGATCATTATTACGTGCAGAAACCTCAATTCCAAGAGCCTCATCACCAACTAATTTTGCACCAACTGAATAGCTTGATCCTTTTAAAGTGTGTGCAATATCAATAATTTTTTTCACTTCATTCGTTGAGTGAAGTTCGCGAAGTAATTGTAATTTATGTTCAGCATCAACTAAATAATCCGTAAGTAAATCTTTTTCAAAAACTTCATCGCCAAGACTTATTTGTTTTAATCTTTCAAAATCAAACAACCTTAAATCATAAACATCATCTTTAACTTTTTTATTATCTGTGTGATTAACTTTTAAAAAGTGATCGATCAATCTGATAATTTCTCTTGCAACCATTGGCTTTGCAACATATTCATCCATACCAGCTTCAATACATTTTTCACGGTCCCCAATAAGTGCGTGTGCAGTTATTGCAATAATTGGGGTATTACATTTTGGCTCGGCAAGTGCTCTAATCATTCTAGTAGCTGCAAATCCATCAACATCTGGCATCTGCACATCCATTAAAATCAAATCATAATGCTGCTGAGTATGTGCTCGAACAGCTTGTTCACCATTCATTACAGCATCAACTTCGTATCCGGCCGAGTTAAGAGTTCTTATTGCAACTTTTTGATTTATAAGATTATCTTCTGCAAGTAAAATTTTAAATCCTTTTCTTTTATCAATATGCAGTTTTATATCCGCATCAGTAAACTGAGATTCTTCAATTTCTGCAAGTGCATTTTTTTCTTCTTCAGACTGCGTTTGAGAAGTATTGTTTTCTTGTTCCTGAACAACAATGTTAAAATCAAACCTGCTGCCTTCACCAACCACACTATTTACAGAAATGTCTCCTTCCATTAGGCTTGTAAATTCTTTGCAAATAACTAATCCCAAACCTGTTCCGCCTAAACTGCTTCCTTCAATTCCTGTAATTTGAGAAAATGGTTTGAACAATTCTTTAATTTTATCGGCCGGGATTCCAATACCTGAATCGTAAATAGAAGTGCTAATTCTTACCTTACCTTTTTCTAAAACATTAGTTTTAACAGCAATTTTTATTTCACCCTCTTTAGTAAACTTAACAGCGTTACTTAAAAGGTTAAGATATATTTGTCTGATTCTTGTAGGATCGCCTACAAAATTTAAATTTTTATCTTCAGGTAATTCGGAAGTAATGTTTAATGAATTTTCTTTTGCTTTTGGGCTTACAATTGAAATAGCCTGAGTTACAATTTTCTTAATGTTAAAGTTTAAGTTTTCAAGTTCAATTTTTCCAGCTTCTATCTTTGATAAATCAAGAACAGCATTTATTGTATCAAGGAGTGATTCAGCAGAAACCTTTGCACTTCGTATAAATTGTTTTAGCTCATCGTGGCTTCTATAAGATTCATTTTCGATTAAAGATAAGAATCCAATTATACCATTCATTGGTGTTCGGATTTCGTGACTCATATTAGCAAGGAACCTGCTTTTTGCAGTACTTAATTTCATTGCTTCTTTTGCAAGTGCGTCGGATTTTTCTTTTTCGGCTTTTAGTTCAAGCTCAGCCTGCTCACGCAAGTGCTGTGCTTTTACTTCTACAGAAACATCACGAATAGTGCCTTCAAGAAATTTTTTATTTGATTCTTCATCGGTAACGTAACGCACATTCATTTTTACAGTGATGTCATCTTTATTTTTATCAACAAGTGTTGTGATAAAATTTTCTACTGAACCGTGTTTCTTTACTTCGTATAATAGTCTATCTCTATCGGACTTATTTTTATAATAATCGGTAACTCTTGTAATTATTAGATCATCAATACTATCGTGTCCGAACATCTTTACTAAAGAATCATTAGCCGTTAAAAAATCGCCTTCTAATGTCGATTGGAAAATTCCATCGGTTGAGTTATTAAAAATAGCTCTAAACTTTCTTTCTGATTGCTCCACTCTTAATGCATTTTGTGCTACCTGCAGCCGCATTCTAAAATTTATTGCACTGCCAACTACAGAAAGCAAGCTAAGGAATAAAACAAATATTAACGATTCAAACATATTTGGTAAGAAATAGATTTTCTGATCGTTAAAAAGTATTGCTACTGCAAAAACTATGTTGTAGTAGATGGCAACAAGTATTTGATTTTTTATTTCCCAATTAAGAAACATAGCTGAAGTAAATATCATCAACCCAACAATTTGCGAATTTACGATCAAAGAATTGGGAATAAGTAAAATCATTATTGCAGAGGAACCGATGATGGATAGCAATAAAATGTGTACCAGCGGAATTGTATATTTTGTTGCGTTTTTTGATGTAAGAAAAACTAAAATTATAAATGCAACAAGCGTGGCGGATAATCTTACTAAATAAATATCAAACGAATATTCGGCGTGATGTCTTACTTCAAATATCATTGCAAAGATGCCGGAAATGGCTACCATCAACGCAATAACCTTTAGCGGTGTAACTAAATATTTTCCCGTTTCCTGTCTGATACGATCATACCTCTCTTTCAAAAATGGAAGCTCTGAGCTAAAAATAAAACTAAAAAGGGATTTTTTATCTTTCATTTTTTGCTGTTAAAGTCTATAATAAATCTACATAAATTATATGATTAATTGACTCATCATTTCTATCTTAGCAGTAACATTTTTTTACTACAAGTTAGCCATATGGATTTTTTATATTCTATCGATTTATCCGTTTTATACTTCTTTAATCATACAATTTCCACGCCATTTCTAGATAAATTCTTTTCAATCATAACAAATGTTAATAACTGGTACATTACTTATACAATTTTATTGGGCATCAGCTTTGTTAAAGGCGGCACAAGGGGCAAACTTGCCGTTTTGGGAGTTATTTTACTTATTGTAGTGACAGATCAAACAGGTTACAGGATTTTAAAGGAATTTTTTGCAAGAACTCGTCCTTGCAACGTTTTAGCAGATGTTCTCACTCCGCTTGGTTGCACGGGTTCATTTTCCTTCCCATCAAATCATGCGCTTAACAATTTTGCCGTTGCAATGTTTTTTTACAGATTATTTCCCAAGTTAAAGTGGATATTATTTGTTATTGCTTCCTTAATTGCAATCTCAAGAGTGTATTTAGGTTTGCATTATCCATCAGATATTTTGGGCGGAGCTATCATCGGATCAGCTTTTGGATATATTTTTGCATCGGGAGTTTTGTACTTAGAAAAATATTTTCTTGATAGAAAAATTAACCGATCGGAATCTTAATTGATTCGAAAGGTTTTAAAATGAAAAAATTATTTGTGTTGTTTGCGATTTTAATATTTGCAAACAACTTAAAGGCTTTAAATTTAAATATTCTATTGACTGATACACTCGAAATTAAAACTTCAAATTACAACAATAGCACTGCAGATAGTTCTGTTTGGATTAATATTGATTATCCACAAATCACCGGATTAAAAAATATTGCAGTGGAATTAAAAATAAACAGGTTTTTAGAAGACGAGTTTAAGCAATCAATCCCTTGGTATGATGAAATTCAATCTGATTCATCTTATTATGAAGATGTATCTTATGATATGCAATACTCTTTTGAAACCGGTTATACTGTAGAATACAATTCCGAAAAATTTGTTAGTGTTGTATTAAATCATTACCAATTTACCGGCGGCGCACACGGCAACTACTTTGCACTCGGCTACAACATTAAAACGTCTGATGGTAAAAATCTTACATTAAAAGATATAATTAAATCAGATTCGTTTGATATTTTAACTGACGAATGTGAACAATCAATTTTAGAATCATATCAAACAAGCACTCTAATTGAAGCAGGATTATTTGAGGATGAAATAGTTCTTGAGGATGATCAGGATTTTTATATCACACCAACATCGTTGATTGTTCAGTTTGATCCATATGAAATTGGGCCATATGCAATGGGAGAAATAATGGCAGAAATTCCTTTTAAAAAGATAAAAGATATTTTAAAAGACAATCTTCCATTTCCAACAAACTAAAATCATGAACAATCAAATTGTAATACGATTTGCAAACAAAGAAGATGTCCCAGCAATCTTTTCTTTAATAGAAGAATTAGCTGAGTTTGAAAAATTATCAAATCAAATAAGAACCAACGAAGCAGAATTAAAACAAACGCTTTTTGGTGTTGAGCGATTTGTTGAAATTCTTATAGCCGAATTTGATGGCCAAATTGTTGGGCAAGCATTATTCTTTAAAAACTTTTCAACATTTCTTGGCAAACCTGGAATCTACCTTGAAGACCTTTATGTAAAACCAAAAATGCGCGGAAAAGGAGTTGGCAAAGCTTTGCTTGATAAAATTATCTCAATCGCAAAAGAAAGAAATTACGGCAGGGTTGAATGGTCTGTTTTGGATTGGAATGAATCTGCGATAAATTTTTACAAAAAAATTGGCGCAGTTCCTATGGAAGAATGGAAGCTTTTTCGTCTAACTTCAGATAAGTTTTAACAAAAATTATTGCTAATTCAATCAATTTTGCTTATCAACTTTCACTTAAGCTTTTAGCTAATTTTCATTATTTTAACGATTCAAATTTTATCACAAAGAATTCAAAGTTTTAAATATCTAACGAGGAAATAAATGCCTATCACAAATAGAAGAGTAGTTGTAACTGGAATGGGAGCTTTAACTCCTATTGGATTAACTGTTGATGAATTCTGGAACGGAATGATGGAATCAAAAAGCGGTGCTGCTATGATTAAGCAATTTGATACCTCCAAAGTTGAAACAAAATTTGCATGTGAACTTAAAGGCTTTGATGTTTTAAATTTTCTTGATAAAAAAACTGCACGAAGGTTAGATCCATTTGCGCAATATGCCTTAGTTGCAGCAAAACAAGCAGTCGATGATTCAAATCTAAAACCGGAAACTCTAACCGAAGAGGAAAAAAATAGAATTGGAGTTATCTTCGGAAGTGGCATTGGCGGCATCCAAACTTTTTATGATCAAGCCGTTACAAATCGTGAGCAAGGACCAGGAAGGATTTCACCATTCTTTATTCCGATGTTGATTCCTGATATTGCAGCAGGACATATTTCTATGCAATATGGCTTTAGAGGCCCAAATTATTGTACTGTTTCTGCTTGCGCAACAGGTAATAACAATATGATTGACAGTTATCTTCTTATAAAAGTTGGAATGGCCGATGTAATGGTTGCCGGTGGAAGTGAAGCTTCTATTAGTGAACTTGGAATTGGTGGATTTAATGCAAACAGAGCTTTATCAACTAGAAATGATTCACCTGAAACAGCAAGTCGGCCGTTTGATGCAACTCGAGACGGGTTTGTTATGGGTGAAGGTGGCGGTGCATTAATTCTTGAAGAACTTGAACATGCAGTAAAACGTGGCGCAAAAATTTATTGCGAGATTGTTGGAGCGGGTTTATCTGCAGACGCACATCATATTACCGCACCCCATCCAGAAGGAACAGGTGCAATTCTATCAATGAAAATGGCGATTGAACAATCCGGAATAAAACCAGATGAAATAGATTATGTAAATATGCATGGAACCGCAACTCCACTTGGCGATATAGGTGAAACTAAAGCTATAAAAAAAGTGTTTGGAGATAGTGCTTACAAAGCAAATGTTTCATCAACAAAAAGTATGACAGGACATTTATTAGGTGCAGCCGGTGCCGTTGAAGCAATAGCATCAATTCTTGCGGTGATAAATGATAGGATACCACCAACTATTAACTTCGCAAATCCTGATCCTGAATGTGATTTGAATTATACTTTTAATAAACCACAGGATAGAAAAGTTAATTACGCATTAAGCAATGCTTTTGGATTTGGTGGTCACAACACATCAGTTATTTTTAAGAAATACGAGTAATTATTTTTAGATTTACTCTATTTGCCAATTTGGGAAGGATGAGAAATTTTGGGTTTTATGAAAATGAATACCAGATTTGTCATCCTATTTTTTTTACACAACCATTAAATGACTTTAATTCCGATTAAGGATTATTAATTTGGAATTAAGAATAGTTAAGTTTAGCGGCGGTAAAAAAAATCCCTTAGTGATTGAAGATAGTTAATGTCCTCTCCTCAAAAAATCAAAACCGCCGCTAAGTTTTTAAATTTATTTATTGTCCTTGTTCTCAAAAATCGAGTCTGAAATCCCCTTGTTTACCATATAATTTGAATAACTGACAATAACTTTACCTTTAGTTCTTGAATCGGATGGTTTGTTTTTGTTTTTCTTTTGTGAATCTGATTTATCACCAGAAATATTTCCTTTCAAATTCATCTTATCAATATTAAAAGCAAAAACTATTTTTTCTGGTAATGGATATTTTACTTTATCGTTGTAAGAAAAATCAATTGTAAACGTCCCATTTGTTTTTGTTGTGGATTCTACTTTTCTAATAATTTTTTCTTTTTGATCAATCCATAAAGTTGTTAGAATAACGTCACCTTGAGCACCTAATGGTATAATCTTAACTATTGAAGTTTTAATTCCATTTAGATCTACATCTTGCTCGTAAATTGCAGTATGATCCTTTTGAATCAAAGATGTGGGAGAAAATTCCATTCCCTTTTTAGGAAGCATTGCAAATCCTTCTGCTTCCAGATGAACTTTATCCGGTTGCTTAAAATAAATTTTTGCTATGGTTTCAGGAACTTTAACAAATTCAATATCAACTTTAATTTTTACATCAACCTGGTAATCTTTAACTAAATCAAAGTTTGTGATAACGGCATTTATAATTTCATCAGGATCTTTTGATTGTGAAATCCCAAATTGAAATAATAGTAATATAAAACCGATTATTAATTTCATCTTAACCTCTTCTTATGTTAAAATATCTTTACGTTTAAATATGAACAGAGCTAAAAAATAAAAAACAAGAATATGAGAAAATAAAATTGTTACTGATTTTAATACTTCAGCAGAATCGATAGGGTCTTTAAACATTAACATCCAGTCAAGAAGATAACTTGTAAATAAGAATGGTTTAATTGATTGAATAAATTCTACCGGAATTGCCGATAAAATTAGGAATACAATTATTACTGCCATTGTTGTAATAATTGGTCCTATTGCGTTTTCAACTAATGCTGAAAAAAGGAATGCTAAACTCGCAACAACACTCATTGATAAAGTAGCATAAGCATAAGCAAAGAAGAATCTCCAGAGTATATCACCTTTTGCAAAAACTATTAAACCCTGGCTATTTGTAACAAGAAGTTCTCCAGTTCCTAAAATGATTGAGCCCAAAATAAGACTTGTAAATGCTAACCAAATAATTAAAAGAGTAGTGTATATAATCCCTGCCAAAAATTTAGAAGTGATAATTTGAGTTCTGGAAATTGGTCTGGTTATTAACATTCTATACGTTCCAGCTGACGCTTCACCAGCAAGTAAATCCCCAGAAACTAGTGTAATCAAGAACGGGATATGAACCACAAGGCTCATCATAATAAAGTAAGAAACAAAGTATCCATTTAAGAGATTTCCAACAAGAAAAAAAGATGATCCTAAATCTTCAGTCATTCTATTTAATGTATGTGAGCCCGAGAAATACATTGCAATATGTATAACAGGAACAAGTGTACCGATTGCAAAAAAGCCAATATAAGTTCTCCATTTCTTAAAAATTTTATAGAGTTCTATTTGGATAAGTGTTAACATTATGCAACCTCATCAGTAATTTTTAAGAAATAATCTTCAAGCGATCTTGTTGGAACGACCGCACTAACTGCAATTCCATTCTCCACAAGATATTTGTTCAAATCAGCAATTTCATTGTTCTCAAGTGAGAACATAAAAATAGTTTTTGCTTTATCTTCAAGTTTATTTTTCCAAGCAGAAAGTTCAATAAGTTGGATAGTTTTTTCTTCATCGTCAACTTCAAAAGAAACTTTAAGTTTTTTTGCATTAAGAAGATCATTAACGTAACCTTCAACTTTAGTCGTTCCTTTGTTAATAATTATCATTCTATTTGCAACAAGTTCAACTTCGTGAAGAATGTGCGATGAAAGGAAAATAGTTTTCTTTTCCTCTTTGCTCAAATGTAAAATAAGATCGCGTATTTCCTTCATTCCTTGCGGATCTAATCCGGTAGTTGGTTCATCAAGAATTATTAAATCAGGATTGTGAAGCAATGCTTGGCCCAATCCCAATCTCTGCTTCATTCCATGGGAAAAAGTTTTAACTTTACTTTTATAACGTTTATTTAGTCCTACAAGCTCAAGAACTTCCATAATTCTATTCTTAGATATTTCTTTCCCCGAAATTTTACCAAGAATTTCTAGATTTTTATAAGCTGACAAATAGCCGTAGAAATCGGGTTTTTCAACTATTGCGCCAATTCTTTTTAGAATGTCAATACGATTTTTTTCAAGCGTTTTTCCAAACAATTTTATGCTGCCTTCAGAGGGTTTTATAAGCGATAGTAACATTCTTATTGTAGTACTTTTGCCTGCACCATTTGGGCCTAAAAATCCAAACACATCTCCTTCAAAAACATTAAGGTTAAGACTGTTAACAGCTCGTAAATTTTTAAAGTTTTTGGTTAATGAGTTTATCTCAATTATCTTGTCACCGTTCAATATAATTCTTTCAAAATATTGATTAAAAATATGCTAAAGATAGTCAGTAATCGATAATAAAAAGATACTTTTATTTTGAACGGTAATTTTTTTTGATGGAGAAGTTAAGATTTCTTAATGATGCTAAAATTAATAGATTGTCAAGAGTAAGTTGTTTAAAATTTAATTTGTTTTTTTATAAAATTATTTTCATTTTCGATTTGAAATTTTAGCGATCAAAAAAAATATTTTTCCTTTTTAATTAAGTTTTTTATTTAGAGTTTTTTTTAATAGTTTCTTGATGTGAATTACTGATGAGTGATGAAAAAAAATACAAAGTTTTTTATTTTACAAATTCTCACTCAAAAAATCCCGGATCACTTCTAACCTTATATTATATAAATAGTTTTTTTATTAACTAGTCTATCCTCTGGAGAGTTGGATGCAGATTAACAGATTTTTTACCGCTCAGGGAAAGGATCCTTTATCATCTTTTGAATTTTCTAAACGCACATCAGAGATTAAAAATCCTGATGGTTCCAGTGTATTTAGAATGGAAAATGTTTCGGTGCCAAATCAGTGGTCGCAAGTTGCTACAGATATTATTGCACAAAAGTATTTTAGAAAAGCAGGCATCCCAAAACTTCTTAAAAAAGTAAATGAAAAAGGAATTCCTAAGTGGCTTCAGCCTTCTGTTGCAGATGTTGAAAGATTACAAGAACTTCCAGAAAATGATAGGTTTACTTCTGAGACTGATGCAAAGCAAGTCTTTCATCGTTTAGCAGGAACATGGACTTATTGGGGATGGAAAGCCAACTATTTTGATTCTGAAGAAGATGCAAAATGTTTTTATGATGAATTGATGTTTATGTTCGCAAATCAAATGGCTGCACCAAACAGTCCGCAGTGGTTTAACACAGGATTAAATTGGGCTTATGGAATTACCGGACCTTCTCAAGGACATTTCTTTGTTGATTATCAAACTGGAGACTTAACTAAATCCGATGACGCATATACACATCCGCAACCGCATGCATGCTTTATACAATCTGTAAGTGATGATCTGGTTAATGAAGGTGGCATAATGGATCTTTGGGTACGTGAAGCTAGATTGTTCAAATATGGTTCGGGTACAGGATCAAATTTTTCTGAACTGAGAGGTTCTCACGAATCATTAAGTGGCGGAGGTAAATCTTCGGGCTTAATGTCTTTTCTAAAAATCGGAGATAGATCAGCAGGAGCAATTAAATCTGGTGGAACTACAAGACGTGCCGCAAAAATGGTAACTCTCGATCTTGATCATCCGGATATTGAAGAGTACATTAATTGGAAAGTGATTGAAGAACAAAAAGTTGCAGCAATCGTTGCTGGTTCAAAATTATGCAATCTACATCTTAACAATATTATGAAAGCTTGTTATGATGAACATCCAGAAAATGATAGGTTTAATAAAAAACTCAACAAGAAATTAAGTTATGCAGTTTTAGAAGCAAGAAAAGCTCAAATCTCTAATAATTATATAGAACGTGTAATCCACCTTGCAAAATTAGGATTTAAATCAATCGAATTTCCTATATATGATACTGATTGGAATTCAGAAGCTTACGCAACTGTAAGCGGTCAGAATTCCAATAACTCTGTTCGCGTTACAAACGAATTTATGACAGCCGTACTCAATGATGGAAACTGGAATCTATATTGGAGAATCGAAAAAAGAAAAGCAAAGAAAGAGAAGAGAAATCCGAAGGCTTGTAAGACCTTAAAAGCAAGAGATTTGTGGGATCAAATTGCTTACTCAGCTTGGTCTTGCGCTGATCCGGGAATTCAATATCACACCACAATTAATGAATGGCATACTTGCCCAGCTGGCGGTGAAATAAAAGCATCTAACCCTTGTAGTGAATACATGTTTCTTGATGATACAGCATGTAATCTTGCCTCACTAAATCTTGTAAAATTTTATGATGCTGACAAACATCAATTTAATATAAATTCATACAGACACGCTACCAGAATTTGGACTATGGTTTTGGAGATAAGCGTATTAATGGCACAATTTCCAAGTAAAGAAATTGCTCAATTAAGTTACGAGTATAGAACTTTGGGATTAGGTTATGCAAATCTTGGAACATTACTAATGTTACAAGGAATTCCTTACGACAGCCGTGAAGGATTTGCAATCTGTGGTGCGTTAACATCAGTTATGCATATGACATCTTACGCAACTTCTGCCGAACTTTCCAAACAAGCCGGACCATTTCCAAAATATGAAGAGAACAAGTACAATATGTTGCGAGTTCTCAGAAATCACAGAAGAGCGGCTTACAATGTACCAAATGAAGAATATGAAGGATTAACAATTTATCCGGTTGGAATCAATCCCCAGTATTGTCCTTCTGATCTACTTAAAGCTGCTAGAGAAGATGCTGACAGAGCTGTAGAACTTGGTGAACTGTACGGCTTCAGAAATGCTCAAGTTACAGTAATAGCACCTACAGGAACGATTGGGCTAGTGATGGATTGTGATACTACCGGTGTTGAACCCGATTTCGCATTGGTAAAATTTAAAAAGTTAGCTGGTGGTGGATACTTTAAGATTATTAATCAATCAATTCCACCTGCTTTAGAAAAGTTAGGATACAACAAAGATCAGATTAATGAAATAATTAGATATGCCAAAGGTTCCGGTACATTTGATGGCTGTCCTTATATCAATCCGCAATCGTTAAAAGCAAAAGGATTTACAGATGAAATTATTGCAAAGATTGATAAATCACTTCCTTCTGTTTTTGATATAACTTTCGCGTTTAACAAGTTCTCACTTGGTACTGATTTCTTAACAAAGACTTTAGGATTTGATGCTGACGAAATTGATTCATATGATTTTGATGTTTTAAGTAAACTTGGTTTTTCAAAAACTGAAATTTCATCTGCTAACGATTATATCTGCGGTACAATGACTGTTGAAGGAGCACCTTTCTTAAAACATGATCATTATTCGATTTTTGATTGCGCGAATAAATGTGGTAAAAAAGGAACAAGATTTATTCGGGCTACAGCTCACATCAAAATGATGGCATCAGCTCAGCCATTTATCTCAGGTGCTATTTCTAAGACAATAAACCTCCCCGGCAATGCAGGCATTGAAGAGATTAAAGATGCTTACATGCAAAGCTGGAAACTTGGAATAAAAGCAAATGCTCTTTACCGCGATGGTTCAAAACTTTCTCAGCCACTAAATACAATGAGCGATGAAGAAGTTGAAGCATTAATGGATGATAAAGAGAAAAATGATATTGTAAAAGTCGCTGAAAAAATTATTCACCGTTACATAGCAAAAAGAAGAAGATTGCCGGATAGAAGATCGGGTTATACTCAAAAGGCTAAAATCAACGGTCAATCAGTTTATATACGAACCGGCGAATACGATAACGGTCAATTAGGTGAGATATTTATCGATATGCACCGCGAAGGAGCATCTTTCCGAAGTTTAATAAACTGTTTTGCTATCTCAATCTCTTTGGGATTACAGCACGGTGTTCCGCTTGAAGAATTTACTGACGCATTTGTATTTACAAGGTTTGAACCAAGTGGAATTGTAACTGGAAACGATAAAATTAAAATGGCAACTTCAGTTATTGATTATATTTTTAGAGAACTGGCTGTAACATATCTTGGAAGAAATGATCTTTCACACGTTGATACCGATGAAATCACATCAAAAGCATCAAGAGGTATCGTAAAAAAATTAAGTGAGCCTGAATTTGAAAGTGAAGAGATTATAAGTGAACGGCTTGTTGAACTTGATAAGGACAATCCTGAAAAATACAGCTTTGCACCAGGAACAAAAATTACGGCCACAAAAGAAAGAAAAACTCAAACAGTTAATAGCAGTATAAATAACAAAGTTAAACAAGCAATTGAAAATGGTTATACCGGTGATATATGTCCTGAATGTCAAAGCATTACTATGGTTAGAAACGGAACTTGTTTAAAATGTATGACTTGTGGTTCTACTACCGGTTGCAGTTAAATAAATAAAATATTTAGTTAATAAAAAAAAGCTGTTCGATTTTTGAACAGCTTTTTTTATGAAGATCAAAATGCATAGTTACAAACTTTACTCTTCATCTATTCTGCGCGCACCCATATATCTTTTATCATAATAGGAATGTTCAAGTGAAGAAATTGTTACTCCTAATTTTGAGGATGCATGAGCAAACAAATTTTCACCAATATAAATACCAACATGGCCTGGTTTAACTCTTCTTCTAGTATTAAAAAAAATAAGATCACCAAATTTTAATTCATTTCTGTTATCAATTACAGTTCCCTGTTGAAACTGATCTCTAGCCGTACGATTCAGATCTAATAACCACGAATTTTTATAAACACTTTGAGTAAATGCACTGCAATCAATACCGTTTAGTGAATTACCGCCATACTTATATGGTGTATTTAAATATTTGATTATTTCCATTAACATTAAATCTCTTTTAGTAGCATTGAGTCCCTCAGCATCTGAATTAGTTTTATTCTGATCTAGATTTTTTAATAATTCCGTTAGATCAATTTTTGTTTCATCTTCAGGTAAGTCACTAGGATCCTGATATTCTAGAATATCTTCATCAAATACAACTACAGTATCATCAATAGACGATGTATTTCCTTTTGTAAACCTATTTTCACTAGATGAATTGAGTTTATTGGTTTCATTATTATCCCCATATCTTAAAGAGCCAGTAGAACTTGAACATGCGTTAAATGAAAAGACAGAAAATGCTACAATTGAACATATAATTAAAGATTTAAGAATTATCATTTATTATCCAAGATATGATTTTAAAATTTTGCTTTTAGAATTATGTCTTAATCTTCTAATGGCTTTTTCTTTTATTTGACGAACTCTTTCACGAGTTAAATTAAACTTATCACCAATTTCTTCTAGTGTCATAGGATTTTCACCTTCCAGTCCAAAGTATAACTTTATAACTTCTGCTTCACGATCGGGAAGCATGGCAAGCACATGATTTATCTCTGTCTTCAGTGATTCAGAAATTAATTCAGTATCAGGTGCAGGCAATTCAACATTCTCAATTACATCCAACAAACTGTTTTCATCGCCCAAGGAAAAAGGTGCATCTACGGAAACTTGTTTACCATAAAGTTTCATTGCACTGGAGATTTCATCCACATCCATTTCAAGAGCCTGAGCAATTTCCTCAGCACTTGGTTCACGTTCAAATTCCTGCTTTAAATTGCTGTACGCTTTTCCAATTTTATTGAGAGCACCAACACGATTTAATGGAAGTCTAACAATTCTCGATTGCTCAGCCAAAGCTTGCAATATTGATTGTCTTATCCACCAAACGGCATAAGAAATAAATTTGAAACCGCGAGTTTCATCAAAGCGTCTGACGGCTTTAATCAAACCTAAATTTCCCTCATTTATTAAATCTCCAAGTGCTAACCCCTGATTCTGATATTGTTTTGCAACACTTACAACGAAACGCAAATTAGCTTTTGTAAGTAACTCCATAGCACTTTCATCACCCTTTTTCATACGAATAGTAAGTTCTATTTCCTGTTCGGGTGATAATAATTCAACTTTACCAATTTCCTGAAGGTACTTATCTAAAGATTGATTATCACGATTTGTAAATTGTTTAACTATTCGCATCGTATCATCTTGAAAATTAGTTTACTACTAAATAGAAATTAGTTGAAATACTTACTTACAATTCAATATCTAATATTATCTAAACTTTGCTTTGATTAAAAATAGAGATGAAATGATTTAAAATAAAGTGCGAACTTTAACTACGTTTATAACATTATAATTAAACCGAGTGAGGATGAATTGATTGTACTTTTAAACCCGAATATCGTTCTGGATTAAACGAGACAATGGTTAATCTATTTTGTTCAGCTAAAATATAAAACAATGCATCGCGAATGGTTTTAAAGCTATTTGCACAATCAGAAATTGATAAACTATATCTGGAATGTAAACCAAGTACTTTGAGCGCGTTTAATAAATCTCTTACTTTTTCTTTTTGATGCTCCGACTTTGCAACCATAAATAATTCTGAAGCGTTTAATACAGAGGTAAAACAAATTCCTTTTTGCATCAACGTTTGGAGTAATGGTTTTCTACCAGGATCGTTAATGCTTAAATAATCTATAAGTATATCTGTTTCCAACAGATATTTTGGAGTTGCATCAATTTTCATTTACAGAACTGTTTCCAAAATCGGACAATGAAAGTGAACCGCGGGCTTTTAAAAATTTTACTATAATTTCTTTTGGAAGCTCTTGAATTTCTTGGATCCGCTTCACTAAATCCATATCAACTTCTAAACCTTCAATAAAATTATTATTTATTTCTTTTGAATCATTCATTCAAGAAACTTGTACCTTTTAAATTATTTTCGATCCCGAAATAGGCTGCAGCAGTTTTTCCAACATCCGAAAATGTATTTCTTATTCCCAAATCCGTTGTAATTTTATTTTTCCCATAATATAAAACAGGAACATATTCCCTACTATGATCTGTACTTGGTGTGGTTGGATCGTTCCCGTGATCTGCCGTAAAAATAACTCTGTCTGTAGAATCAAGATTTTTAAAAAAATCAGGAAGAAAATTATCCAAATCCTTAAGAGCATTTGCAAAACCTGCAACATCATTACGATGCCCAAAGTAAACATCAAAATCCACAAGGTTTATAAAAATTAAACTGTTATGATATTCATTTGAAGCCTTTATTAGCTGTCCAAATCCTTCTTTGTTAGATTTTGATTTTAGTTGAACGGTAATTCCACGATCGTTAAAAAGGTCATTAATTTTTCCAATCGCAACAGTGTTAATGTTATTTTTTTGCAAAAGATCAAGAATAGTTTCTGACGGAGGAGCTAATGAATAATCTTTTCGATAAACGGTTCTCTCGTAACTTCCACTAAGACCAATAAAAGGTCTTGCTATTACACGCCCGACTTTTAGGGGATAGATCAAAACTTCGTTTCTTGTTATATCACAAATTTTATAAAGTTTTTCTAGTGGAATAACATCTTGATGGGCTGCAATCTGAAAAACTGAATCAGCAGATGTATAGATAATTGGGAAACCCGTTTTTATATGTTCATCGCCAAGTTCCTTGATAATTTCTGTACCCGAAGCCGCTTTATTTCCAAGAAACCCATTACAGTCAGTAACCTCTAAAAATTTATTCGTAATATTTTGGGGAAACCCTTTTGGAAAGTAATCAAAATCCGTATCGACAAACAAACCGCTTAACTCCCAATGTCCGGTTGTGCTATCTTTCCCTTTTGAAAGTTCTGTCATCTTACCAAATGAGGCAATCGGATTATTAATTTTATCCAATCCTTTAATTGGAATAATATTTCCAATTCCAAGATTTTGAAGATTTGGAAGATTTAATCCATTAACCGAAGTTGCAATATTTGCTAACGTGTTGCTGCCACAATCTCCATAAGAATTAGCATCTAGTAATTCTCCAACCCCAACTCCATCTAATACGATTATAAAAAAATTATTCATAATGATTTAACACAATAGAAGAGATAGAAAAGATTAGTTAATATTTCTAACGGCGTTTCCGCCTTTTTCAACAGCCTTTTGTAGTGCCAATTCCGCATTGCTAAAAACTTCATCGGTATCAAGTTTTCCGTGAGTTGAAGCCACACCAATAGAAATGGTGTAAGTATTTTGTTTAGAAACAATTGCAATTGGTTTGCGAGCAATTTTCACTCGCAGTTTTTCTGCCCAGATAAAAACATTTTTTGCATCAGTGTTAAAGAAATAAACGGCAAATATTTTTTCATCTACTCTGCCAAAAATGGTTAATGGAGTCATTTCTTTAGCGATTGATTCTGCAACAACTTTTAAAACCTTTGGCAATGGATCGCCATCAAACAAAGATTCTTGTTCAAGAAATTCATCTATCTTTATTAGTGCCAATGCGCCTGGGACATTTAGTGTATTGGCTTTGTAAAGATCGGAGCTTAGTCTTTCTTTAAAAGTCTCTAAATTAAGTGCTCTAGTTTCAAGATCGAGAGCAATTAAACTTTTAATTAGGGTTTGAGATGAGTGTGAGTAAATAATGTAGGAAATAATATTAACCGAATTGTTAAGAAACTTAACATCAGAATTTGTATAAATGTTTTTTTTCAGGCTTTCAAAACAAAGAACACCAAAATTCTGACTTCCATACATCAATGGAATTGCCATAAAAGAACCATCAAAAGTTAGATCTTCAGATTTTGAATATCTCTTATAACTATCTGATGCAGTATCATCTATCTTTACAGGAATACCGGACATTATTGCTTTACCAACCAGTGTTCCAGAAAGATCAATTTGTAATCCTTGTCCAATGTACTTTAGCGAAGTTTTATTAGTAACTCTTAACGCTTCAAACTTTTGTTCAACGGGTTTGAAGTAAACAAAAACAAAAGCATCCCATTCGATTAAATCGCTTAAAGCATTTTGCATTGAAGAAAGAACTCCGTCTTCAGTATCAAAATTAGTTTCTGGTCCAATTAGGTTAAGTAAACCTTTTAATCTTTGCTGAGAAACAGAATCAGAATGCTTTTCTTCAAAAATCTGGATGATCATTGTTATAACTCTAACAAATCTTCCTAGAGAATAGATAGTTTCTATTCCAAATTGATCACCGACTTTAGAATCAACAGCAATTATAGCAATAAGTGATCCTTCATAAAACAAAGGAACTCCAACAAAACTTCTTATCCCCTGTGCTTTATCATAGTATCTGATAACATCAGATTCTGCTGCGGGAGAAATATCACTTAATAATTCAGGCTCACCTTTTTGTACTATCTTACTTAAAATATCATCTTCAATGTCAAATTTTCTTCTAGCAATTTCATTCGGTGATGCTGAAACAAATTTTTCAATCGTTAATTTTTCTTTTTTCTTATTGTACCAAAAAAATACTGCCGTGTGTGCTGAGTATGCATCTTTAATTACGGTTAGCATTTTTTCTAAGGCAAAAGAAAATTGCCCATCATGCCCAATTTCAGGCGGTAGAGATTCATTTGCTATTTCTTCAAATCTTTCTCGCAAATCTGGTGGAATTAAAGTAGTCTTATTTATTTTAAAATCAGGAGTATAATTGTCGGAAGTAATTACTTCAACTTTAGAGGTCTTAGAAACTATTTTGAATGATTCATCGTGGTCGCTAACGGGAGGAATAGTATAATCATCATCAATCTCATCTTTTTCGTTAATGGAATATCTGCCATCAAACCTAACAGAATCTCTTAAGAAGATAATGAAAGCTACATAGATAATAATTACAGCAATTGTTATAACCCGTATTAATAAATCATCCGTAATAAAAAGCAGAATTGCAAGAACAGGAACTAATAAAAATATAAGTATTCTTTTTTTTTGTCTTTTATCCATTGAAAATAGTTCTTACAGATGATTAATACTTAGTTAATATAAATGTATGTTAAAAAAATTACAAACTCTCTGCAGCAAAGATATAAACTATTTAATAAAATAATGTGGTAAGTAGTTTTTTAATTTCTTTATTTCCAGTTCCTTTTACTGATGAAAAATAGAATAGGTTTTCATTTAGGAGCAGTTCCGGAAAAAACTCGGTGGCCATTTTCTTTGCTTTAGAAAATTCGGATTGCTTTAATTTATCAGACTTATTTAGTAAGACTATATACGGAATGTCTAATGATCTTATCATTTCATTCAATTTGATGTCCAATTCTGTCGGTTTATGTCGGCTATCGATTAAATGAATGGTTAGCTGTATAAACCCTGAACTTGAAAAAAAATCATTTACGAGCGTTCCCCACTTTTTTCTTTCGGATTGACTGATTTTAGCATAGCCGTAACCCGGCAAATCTACGATATAGAATTTTGAATCAATGTCATAATAATTTATGGATCTTGTTTTGCCTGGGGTTGAACTAGTTTTAGCGAGGTTTTTTCGATTAAAGATGGAGTTAATAAAAGAGGATTTACCAACATTTGATCTTCCACAAAGTACTACCTCAGGAAATCTTTCTTTAGGTAAATCAGCTACACTATAGGCAGATGCTATAAATTTTGGATTTTCAAACATAATAAAAAAGAGTAACCGGAAACCCGATTACTCTTTAAATACTTTAATTAACTTATTTTTACTTACTTTTTTTGCTGGTTTTTTCTTCAACAACAGTAGCTTCTTCTATTCCATCACTACCTTTTTTTTCAGCTTTATCTTTGGCTTTCAAATCACGTTTAGCTTTATGCTCTTCAGCTTTTTTATTAGCAACATCATTATAATCAACTAATTCTAAAATTGCCATTGCTGCTGCATCACCATTGCGATTGCCAAGTTTTACAACTCTAGTGTATCCGCCTGGTCGATCTCCAATTTTAGGAATAATTTCACTAAAAAGTTCATGAACAACTTCTTTATCATTTATAAATGATAATACGTGTCTGCGGACGTGTAAATCATTTTTTTTAGCTTTGGTAATTAATTTTTCTACAAAGGTTCTAGCTTCTTTAGCTTTCGCTTCAGTAGTTTTAATTCTTTTATACTTCAAGAGGGAAGTTGTTAATGCGTTAAGCAATGCTGCGCGATGGCTTGCTGTCCTGCCTAATTTTCTTCCTTTAACGCTGTGATTCATTGAGCAACCTATCTAAATTAATGTGATTCAGAATCTTCTTTAATATATTTATCTACGTCCATTCCAAAATCAAGACCAAGAGTTTCAACTATTTCCATTAACTCTGCTAAGGACTTTCTTCCGAAATTTCTAAACTTGAGCATTTCCTGCTCATCTTTTCTAACTAACTCTGCAAGATTTTTAATGTTTGCAGCTTTAAGACAATTGTGCGATCTTACGCTTAATTCAAGATCATCAACCGGAGTTAATAATATTTTTTTGATTCTCTCAGATTCGCTGTCTTTTTGACTAACATTTTGTTCTTCCTCTTGTTCAATATCAAAGTTGATGAACAATTGAACATGCTCTCTTAAAACTTTTGCTGCTTGTGTAAGTGCATCATCAGGTGTAATTGAGCCGTCAGTGGTAATTTCAAATGTTAATTTTTCAAAATCATTCTTATCACCAATTCTAACATTTTCAACTTCATACTTAACAAGTTTAATTGGAGTAAAAATCGAATCAATCGGTATTACACCAATTGTTTGATCGGCTACAATATTCTCTTGAGCAGGTACGTAACCAACGCCTTTACCAACTCTAATTTCAATATCCAATTTAGCGCTTTTATTAAGCGTTGCAATATGTAATTCAGGGTTTAATATTTCAACTTCATTACTTGCTTTTTGAATATCACCTGCAGTCCATTCACCTGGTCCGGCTAATGAAATATCAATTTTATTTGGTTTCTTAGAAAGAAATTTCATTCTTACTTGTTTGAGATTTAATATAATCTCTGAAACATCCTCAACAACTCCTTCAATCGTAGTAAACTCATGCAGCACACCGCTAAACTTAACAGAAGTTATAGCAGCACCTTGCAACGATGATAAAAGTACTCTGCGTAGTGAGTTACCTAAGGTAACACCAAAACCTCTTTCCAGCGGCTGCAGTGTAAATCTTCCAAACGAGTTTGTGTAATTGGCTTCATCAAGAACAACAGCTTCTGGCATCTTTAAAGATGATACACTCATTATTATCCTCTATCTTATTCTAATTAAAAATTTTATTTCGAGTAAAGCTCAACTACTAATTGTTCATTAGCATTCAATGGAACATCAGCTCTTTCCGGAATTTGAACAAAGGTACCGGAAAGTGTTGCTTTATCAACAGTAAGCCAACCGTATGTGTTATCTTTTACTCTTTTTAGTGAATTATGAATTGCATCTAATTTCTTGCTCTTATCTTTTATTTGAATAACATCACCTGCTTTTAGTAAATATGCAGGGATATCTACAAGAGTACTATTAACAATTATATGTCTATGTGTTATAAGTTGTCTTGCTTGTTTTCTGGATGATGCGAATCCAAGTCTAAAAACAACGTTGTCCAACCGTCTTTCAAGAAGTTTGATTAGGTTTTCACCAGTTCTACCTTTTTGGCTGGTAGCTTTTTCAAAATAATTTCTAAACTGAGTTTCTAGTAAACCATATGATCTTTTAATTTTTTGTTTTTCTCTTAACTGTACTCCGTATTCAGAAACTTTAGATCTTCTTGATAATCCGTGTTGTCCTGGAGGATAGTTTCTTTGTTCGATCGGACATTTTTCCGTATAACATTTCTGTCCTTTAAGGAAAAGCTTTTGTCTTTCTCTTCTACATAATTTACAAACTGAATCAGTGTATCTTGCCATTTAGTGAATCTCCATAAATTAAACTCTTCTTTTCTTAGGTGGTCTGCATCCGTTATGAGGAATTGGCGTAACATCTTTTATTGAAGATATGGTTAAACCAGCAGTGTGTAATGCTCTTATTGCCGCTTCCCTACCGGAACCGGGTCCTTTTACAAATACTTCAATCTTTCTCATTCCCAAATCATACGCTTCTTTGGCAGCTGCTTCTGCAGAAACCTGTGCAGCAAATGGTGTATTTTTTCTTGATCCTTTAAATCCGTTCTTACCAGCAGATGACCAGGAAACTGTATTCCCATAAATATCTGTTATTGTAACAAGAACGTTATTAAAAGTTGCTTTAATATGTGCTACACCGTTGGAATCAACGTGTGTTTTTTTCTTAACTTTTTTTACAGTTTTAGCCAATTCTCAAATCTCCGTATTGTCAAATGTTATTTCTTAGATGGTGCTTTTTTCTTACCGGCAACCGTTCTTCTCTTACCTTTTCTAGTCCTGGAATTAGTTCTGGTTCTTTGTCCTCTTGCAGGTAAACTCTTACGATGTCTTACACCACGATAAGAACCAATATCCATTAATCGCTTAATATTCTGTTGAACTTCAGAACGCAAGGCTCCTTCAACTCTATATTCAGCAGTTATCACCGATCTAATTTCAGCAACCTCTTCTTCAGTAAGATCGGAAACTTTTTTTACGGGACTAACTTTAGCCTTTTCTAAAATTGTTGCGGCAGTATGCTCACCTATACCATAGATATATTGTAAGCCGTACAACACTTTTTTATTTTTTGGTAAATCAACTCCAGCTATACGAGCCAATGATATACTCCTTTGTTTTTAACCTTGACGTTGTTTGTGTTTTGGGTTTTTGCAAATTACTCTTACAACACCCTTGCGTTTAATAACTTTACATTTATCGCAAATCTTCTTAACAGATGCTCTAACTTTCATTTTAATTTTTCCTATTTATACCTGTAAGTAATTCTGCCTTTAGTCAGATCATAAGGAGAAAGTTCAATTGAAACTTTATCTCCTACTAAAATTTTTATAAAGTGCATTCTCATTTTTCCGGATATATGAGCATGTATTTCATGTCCGTTATCAAGCTTTACTCTAAATGTTGCATTAGGTAAAGTTTCGGTAATGATACCATCTATTTTAATCGGACCTTGTTTAGCCATTTAACAAATTGTTAATATTTCCGGCAAATTATTATTTATCAAAATTGTATGTTCAAAATGTGCTGAAGTCGAGCCGTCAGCAGTGATAATTGTCCATCCATCTTTTGCTGTAGCAACATCATATTTCCCAGCATTTACCATCGGTTCAATTGCAAGTGTCATCCCATTTTTTAACTTTGGTCCGGTTCCTTTTCTGCCAAAGTTTGGAATGGAAGGTTCCTCGTGTAAAAATTTTCCAACTCCATGCCCGCAAAGATCTCTAACTATCGAAAACCCATTTGCTTCAACGTAAACTTGTATAGCATTAGAAATATCGTGAACTTTATTTCCAGCAATTGCTTGCTCAATCCCAATTTGTAAAGAACGTTCAGTAACATCCATTAATTTTTGTTTTTCATCAGAGATATTTCCAATCTCAACTGATAATGCTGCATCTCCAAAATATCCATCTTTAAGAACTCCAATATCTATTGAAATGATTTCACCTTCCTTTAATACTCTTGCACTTGGAATTCCATGAACTACTTCATCATCAACCGAAGAACAAATTGAACCGGGAAAACCCGGGGCACCACCTTGCGAATAACCTTTAAATGCTGGTTTTGCATTATTGCTTCTGATATAATCTTCAGCCATTTTATCAAGTTCTAAAGTTGTAATCCCCACTCTAACATTTGATTTGAGAAGTTGAAGTGTTTCAGCGACTATTCTACAACTTTCTCTTATATAATCAATTTCTTTTTTAGATTTTATTAAAATCACAAAAAAATTATCTTCTACCTTTTATTTTACCAGCTTTCATAAAACCATCATAATGTCTCATCAACAAGTGTGATTCAATTTGCTGCAAGGTATCAAGTGCAACTCCAACAATAATTAGCAAACTTGTACCGCCAAAAAATTGTGCAAAGCTTCCTGAAACACCCCAAGCAGACACAAATGCTGGAAGAATCGCAACAATCGCTAAAAATATTGAACCTGGTAAAGTAATCTTTGTTAAAATATTATCAATAAATTCTGATGTTTGTTTTCCTGGTCTAATCCCTGGAATAAATCCACCTTGCTTCTTCATGTTATCTGCAACGTCTTTTGGATTAAAAGCAATTGCTGTATAGAAGTAAGTAAAGAAAATTATCATTAACGCATAAACTGTAGAGTATATTGGCGAATGATATTGAAACCAACCTGCAACCATCTGTAAAAAATCATTATCTGGGAAGAAAGACAATACCGTTGTAGGTATAAACATAATTGATTGTGCAAATATAATAGGCATTACTC
Organism: Ignavibacteriales bacterium; assembly: GCA_016709765.1. Lineage (NCBI taxonomy): Bacteria > Pseudomonadati > Ignavibacteriota > Ignavibacteria > Ignavibacteriales > Ignavibacteriales bacterium. The sequence goes on along the minus strand of JADJMD010000016.1, from coordinate 55,619 downwards.
CTGCAGTATTAACCCTTAATGGAATATACTGCGTAACGCCGCCGTAAACTTTTCTTCCAACAACTCTTTTTGCATATTGAACAGGAATCTTTCTTGTTCCCTGTGTAACCAAAACAACACCAGCAATAATAAAAAACATAAATGCAAAAATAATTATCTCAATAATAATTGATCTGCTGCCTGCAGAAATCAATCTAATCTCATCAAAAATTGAGTGTGGGAATCTCGCAACAATTCCTATAAAAATGATAAGGGAAATACCATTGCCAATTCCTTTATCTGTTATCTGCTCACCCATCCACATCATAAACATTGTTCCTGAGGTAAGAATAATGATTGTTGACAAAACCCAACCAATACCTTGCACCGGTTGTGGAACAATTGATAAGCCTTGAAACTGAGTATTAAGCAATTTAACAGTAACACCCCAAGCTTGCATAGCAGAAATAAGCACAGTTCCATATCTGGTTAACTGAGTAATTTTTTTTCTTCCTTCTTCACCTTCTTGCTGTAACTTTTGGAAGTAAGGGACAACAGCACCCATCAACTGAAGAATAATTGAAGCTGAAATGTAAGGCATAATACCAAGTGCAAAAATTGCTGCATTTGAAAAAGCACCACCAACAAAAAGATCATATAATCCAAATAGATTATCTGATGATGCATTTTTCATGCTTTCTGATAGTAATACCGCATCAACACCGGGTATTGTTAAATGTGATCCTAATCGAACAATAAACAAAAGAGCTAACGTATATAAAATACGCTGTCTAAGTTCGTGAATCTTAAAAATATTTCTGAATGTATCTGTAAATTTTGACATCTGTTTGTTTGCTATACTTTAGTAATAGTGCCACCAGCTGCTTCAATTTTTTGTTGAGCTGATTTACTGAAATCACTAACAGTTAAATTCAATTTAGATTTAACATCACCCTTGCCTAAAACCTTAATAGGTTTTTTTGAGCTTGAAACTAATCCTAATTTCTTTAACTCGGCAGCATTTAAAGTTTGATCTTTAATTAATTTGGCATCAACTAATTTTTGTAATGAGTTTACGTTTACAACTTGATATTCTATTTTAAAAATATTTGTAAACCCAAATTTTGGAACTCGTCTTTGAAGCGGCATCTGACCCCCTTCAAACCAGGCTTTATGTTTTGCACCTGATCTTGACATCTGACCATTCATACCTCGGGTAGATTGGTTTCCATGTCCGGAGCCTTCACCACGTCCAACTCTTTTGCGATTTTTTCTAGAGCCTTTTGCGTACTTAAGATTGCTTAATATATCCATTATAAAACCTTACTAATCTTTTAATTCTTCAACTTTAACCAAGTGAGTTACTTTTCTTACCATTCCTCTTATCTGAGGAGTATCGTTATGAATTTTAACCCAATTTGGTCTTCCTAAACCCAATGCTTCAATTGTAGCCTTTTGATCTTTAGGTCTATCTATTATACTTCTAGTTTGAGTGATTTTTATTTTTGCCATTTTCCTAATCCTTAGTTCGCACTAATAAACAAATCTTTAATTGTAATGCCTCTCTTTGAAGCCATTTTTCTTGCATCAATCTGCTTTAATAAACCATCAAGAGTTGCTTTAACTTGATTGTGTGGATTGCTTGAACCGAGTGATTTTGTAAGGATATCTGAAATACCTGCAGCTTCTAAAACTGCTCTAACACCGCCACCTGCAATCAAACCTGTTCCCGGTGAAGCTGGTTTTAGTAATACTTTGCCAGCACCAAATTTACCAATAATTTCGTGAGCGACTGTTCCTTTGATAATAGAAACTTTTACAACGTTTTTCTTTGCATCATCAATGCCTTTAGAAATAGCATCAGTAACTTCATTTGCTTTACCAAGACCTACTCCAACAACACCATTACCATTACCAACAACTACAATAGCATTAAAACTGAATCTACGTCCACCTTTAACAACTTTAGCAACTCTGTTAATGTGAACAACTTTTTCTTTAAGTCCTTCAGTATCAGTTGATTTTACAGCTTTCAAATAAATCTCCAAACAATCTTTTAATTAAATAAATTACTTAACACTTTGGTTGCCGGAAGAGGATTCGAACCTCTACAGACGCCTCCAAAGGGCGTAGTCCTACCATTAGACGATCCGGCAATTATCAAAATTTTAATCCGGCTTCACGAGCGCCTTCAGCAATAGCTTGAATACGTCCGTGATATCGATATCCATTACGATCAAAAACTACGTTAGATATTTTTTGTTCTAATGCTTTTTTTGCAACTAAACTTCCAACAAGTTTACTTTTTGAAACTTTGCCTTTAGAGTTTTTGATTTCTTCAACAAGTTCTTTTGATAATGATGAAGCTGCAGCTAAAGTAGTACCTGTTGAATCATCAATAATCTGAGCATAAACTTGATTAAGGCTTCTGTATACTGTTAATCTTGGTACTTCTGTAGTCCCAGATATTTTTTTTCTTATTCTTGTCTTTGATCTTAATCGTGGACTATTATTTCGCTTTATCATTTTATTCTAAACTCCATTACAATTATTTACCTGCAGTTTTGCCGGCTTTTCTTAAAATCTGTTCATTAGAGTATTTAATACCTTTGCCTTTATAAGGTTCCGGTTTTCTTATGGATCTTATTTTTGCAGCAACCTGTCCAACTAATTGTTTATCAATTCCTGAGATAACAATATGCGTTGGTGTTGTTGCTTCTAATTTTATTCCGGTTGGTGGAATAAAATATATTGGGTGCGAATATCCCATATTCAATAAAAGGTTTGTGCCTTTCAATTCAACTTTATAACCAACTCCAACGATATCCAAATCTTTTTTATACTCTTCATTAACGCCAAGAATCATATTCTGAATCAATGCGCGTGTTAATCCATGAAGTGCTCTGTTTTCTTTTTGATCATCAGGTCTTTTAACTTCAATCTTACTATCATTCATTTCAACTTTCATGTTGTTATGAACAACTCTTTGAAGTTCGCCTTTAGGACCTTTAACTTTAACATTATTGCCCTCCAACGTAACAGTTACGCCTTTAGGGATTTCAATTATTTTTTTTCCAATTCTTGACACTTTTAATTCTCCATCAAAAAAATTACCAGATATAACAAATTACTTCACCACCAACTGATTGAGTTCTAGCTTCCTTGTCTGTTAACAATCCTTTAGAGGTTGAAATAACAGCAGTTCCTAAACCATTAAGAACTCTTGGTAGTTCAGATGCATCTTTATAAATCCGTAATCCGGGTTTGCTAATTCTTTTAAGACCGGTTATTGCGCTAGCGCCATCACGATACTTAAGTTGAATTTTAATAAAATTTTGTTTGTTATCTTCAACGATAGAATAATCGTGAATAAAACTTTCTTTCTTTAAGATATCCGCTAAACCTTGCTTCATTTTTGAAGCAGGAATTTCTACTCTTAATTTCTTTGCTTTCGAAGCATTTCTAATTCTTAGCAAAAAATCTGAAATCGGATCAGTTACTGACATAATTATAAACTCCTACCAACTTGATTTTTTTAATCCTGGAATCTCACCTCGAAGAGCCATCTCTCTGAGGACTAATCTAGATACGCCAAACTTACGGTAGTATGATCTTCCTCTACCAGTAAACATGCAACGATTTTTTAATCTAACCGGAGATGAATTGCGCGGCAACTTTTGTAATGCATCGTAATCACCTTTTTCTTTCAGTTCTTCTCTAAGCTTTTTAAACTTTTCATTAAGCTTTCTTCTTTTTGCATCACGGGCGATTATGCTAAGTCTTGCCATTAAGTCTCCTTTAAATCCTTAATTATCTTCTTTTTTTCTAAATGGAATACCGAATGCTTTTAACAATTCAAAAGATTCGTTATCAGTATTTGCTGATGTAACAAGAGTAATATCCATACCCATTACACGTGTAATTTTATCTGCATTTATTTCTGGAAATATAATCTGTTCTTTAATGCCAATGGTATAATTCCCTCTGCCATCAAATGATTTATCAGATAAGCCCTTAAAATCTCTTACACGAGGTAAGGCAACGTTAATAAGTCTATCAAGAAACTCGTACATTCTTTCTTTTCTCAAAGTAACCATTGCACCAATATTTGTATTTACGCGCAATTTAAAATTTGAAATATCTTTCTTTGATTTTCTAACGCTTACTTTCTGACCAGTTATAGTTTCAAGTTCTTTAACTGCTTCATCCATAATTTTTTGATCAGCTACGGCCGCGCCAACTCCCATATTAACAACAATTTTATCAAGTTTAGGAGCCTGCATAATACTTTTGTAACTAAAAGTTTTAATCAAAGCAGGAACAATTTCTTTTTTGTAAATTTCACCAAGTCTTGGTGTTATCTTAATTTCTTTTTCAAATGCAGCAGGAGCGTCTTTAGTCGATACTTTTTTCTGCTGTTCCTTCTTCTGAGGTTCTTTATCTGATTTTTTTATTTTCTTTTCAGCCATTTCTCTACAACTCTAATAAATTAAATTTACTTATGGAATCATTTCACCAGAAACTTGACTAACTCTGGCAATTTTCTTTTTACCTGATTTTTCATCTAAAATAACTCTAGCACCTATCCTTGTGGGTTCATTAGATTTTGGATCAAGAATCATAACATTTGAAATGTGTATAGCTGCTTCTTTTTCCTGAATGCCACCTTGTGGTGATTTTTGAGTTGGCTTTGTATGCCTTTTCCTAAGATTAATTCCTTCAATAATTAATCGAGATGTTTTAGGAAATACTTTTAGAACTTTTCCGGTTCTGCCTTTATCATTACCGGCAATAACCATTACACTATCATTTTTTCTTATTTTCATTTATCAAAAATCCTTATATAACTTCTGGTGCTAAAGAAACAATTTTCATAAACTGTCTTTCTCTTAATTCCCTTGCAACAGGTCCAAAAATACGGGTGCCTTTTGGCTCGTTCTGAGCGTTGATTAACACAGCAGCATTTTCATCAAATCTAATGTAAGAACCATCTTTTCTTCTAACTTCTTTTTTTGTTCTAACAATTACTGCACGTGATACCTCACCCTTTTTAACTGTTCCATTAGGTATTGCTGTTTTGACCGATACAACTATTGTATCACCTACAGTAGCATACTTTCTATCGCTACCACCAAGTACACGGATACATCTTACTCGCTTAGCGCCTGAATTATCCGCAACAATTAGATTGGTTTCTTCTTGAATCATCTTATAAAATCTCCTTACTTGGCTTTTTCAACAATTTCTACAAGGCGCCATCTCTTATTCTTGCTGAGCGGGCGAGTTTCCATAATTTTAACTTTATCACCTAAACCGCATTCCTGTTTTTCATCGTGAGCCATAAGCTTAGTAGTCTTCTTAAAATACTTTTTATAGATAGGATGAGGAACTTTTCTTTCAATAGCAACAGTGATGGTCTTATCCATTTTATTGCTAACTACTACACCAATTCTAGTTTTTCTTAAAGTACGTTGTTCCATTATTAAGCTTTAGCTCCTTCCTTTTTATCTGTTTGAGCTACTTTTTCTGCCTTTAATCTTTCAGTCAAAATAGTTTTCATTCTAGCAATATCTTTTTTAGCAAGCGCAAGTTTAGAAGTATTGTTCAACTGTTTAAGCTGATGAGAAAAACGAAGATCAACTAAATTTATTTCTTCTTCTTCTATTCTCTTTGCAAGTTCATCACTTGTCATTTCTTTTATTTCGTATAATTTCATTTCTATTATTCTTTTATTGTTCAATATCTGGTCTGCTTACAACCTTAGTTTTAATAGGAAGTTTATGTGAACACAATTTCAAAGCTTCACTCGCTAGTTCTCTTGAGATACCAGCTACTTCAAACATCACTCTTCCTGGTTTAATAACCGCAACCCAAAACTCAGGACCACCTTTTCCTTTTCCCATTCTTGTTTCCAGAGGTTTTTTAGAAACTGGTTTATCTGGAAAAATTCTAATCCAAACTTTACCATCTCTTTTCATTTTTCTGGTAAGCGCAACACGACAAGCTTCAATTTGTCTGCTCGTTATCCATGCTGGTTCCATAGCTTTTAATCCAAAATCACCAAAAGCAACGGAACTTCCTCTATAGGCTTTTCCCGCTCTTCTTCCGCGCTGCGATTTTCTGTACTTTACTCTTTTTGGCATTAACATAAGAAAAAAACTCCTAAGCGATTTTATTCAGTGACTCTTTTGCCAAGAATTTCTCCACGGCAAATCCAAACTTTTATTCCAATAGAACCATAAATTGTTTCAGCTCTACCATTTGCGTAATCTATATCCGCTCTAATAGTGTGTAGAGGAATTCTACCTTCTTTATATTGCTCAGTTCTTGCCATTTCTGCACCACCAAGTCTTCCAGCACACATAATTCTAATACCTTCAGCACCCATTCTCATCGCGGCAGTTATAGAAGTTTTCATTGCTCTTCTAAAAGATACTCTACCAGCAAGCTGACTAGCGATATTTTCTGCAACTAAATAAGCATCTAATTCTGGTCTCTTAATTTCAGATATCTGAACTTTAACATCTTTACTTGTTATTCTTTTCAATTCTTCTTCAAGCTGTGTAATTTCTTTACCACTCTTACCAATAACAACTCCAGGTCTTGAAGTATGAATTGTTAAGATTATATTTTTTGAAGTCCTATCAATAACAATTCTTGAAATCCCAGCCTTCTTCAATCTATTCTTTACATAAGTACGAAGCTTATCATCTTCCTTTAACTTAACTGCATAGCTTTTATTTTCATACCAGTTAGAATCCCAACCTCTGATGACTCCAACTCTAAATCCTACGGGGTGTGTTTTTTGTCCCAAAAATCTATCTCCTTAATTATACTTTACTTGCAACTATAACAGTTAAATGACAGGATCTTTTTCTGATTCTGTATGCACGTCCCATCGGTGCTGGTGAAATTCTTTTGATCGTTGGTCCTTGATCAACAAAAACTTCCTTTACATATAAATCTTGTGGTTCAACTCTGGTTGCATCATCTGAGTTTAAAAGATTCGCAACTGCTGATCTCAAAGTTTTTTCAGCATCTTTAGATGAATGCTTTGAGGAGAAGTGTAATACTTCCAAAGCTTTATCAACACGCATTCCTCTTATAAGATCAATTACCAATCTCATTTTTCTTGGTGATGAACCTATATATCTATTTATTGCTCTAGCTTCCATTAATTTCAAATCCTATTGTTTATCATTTAGATGATTTTTCTGCCTTTGTACCAGGATGACCTCTGAAAATTCTAGTTGGTGAAAACTCACCAAGTTTATGTCCAACCATATTTTCAGTAACATAAACAGGAATCATTTTATTACCATTATGAACAGCAATTGTATGTCCAACAAAATCTGGAAAAATGGTTGAAGAACGAGACCATGTTTTTATAATTTTTTTCTGATTAGTATCGTTTAGCTTTTTAATTTTCTCAGCTAATTTATAATCTAGAAAAGGACCTTTTTTTACGGATCTTGGCATAAATTACTCTCTAATTACTACTTACGTCTTTTAATAATGTGTTTATTAGATTCTTTTTTTCTTTTTCTTGTTTTTAGACCTTTAGCTTTTTGTCCCCAAGGAGATACAGGATGACCACCGCCGGAAGTTTTACCTTCACCACCACCCATTGGGTGATCAACCGGGTTCATCGCAACACCTCTAACACTTGGTCTAATTCCGCGCCATCTGTTTCTACCAGCTTTACCCTGACTTAAATTTTCATGCTCTGAATTACCAACAACACCGTATGTAGCAATACATTCTAGTCTTATTAATCTCACTTCGCCAGAAGGCATTTTTAGTTGTGCAAAGTCGCCTTCCTTAGCCATAACTTGAATTGAAGCCCCAGCGCTTCTTCCTAATTGCCCACCCTTTCCTGGTTTCATCTCAACGTTGTGAACAAAACTACCCAGTGGCATTTCTTTTAATGGAAGTGCATTACCAATTTGAATATCACTGCCAGGACCAGAGACTACCTTACTTCCAACCTTTAAACCTTCGGGTGCTAGAATATATCTCTTTTCACCATCAGCATAATGAAGTAATGCTATTCTGCAAGTTCTGTTCGGATCATATTCAATTGAAAAAACTTTTGCTGGTATTCCAGGTTTGTTTCTCTTAAAATCAATAATTCTATATTTTCTTTTATGACCACCACCAATAAATCTCGTAGTAATATGACCAAGATTATTTCTTCCTCCGGATCTTTTAATAACACCCGTAAGAGATTTTTCCGGAGTAGTTTTAGTAATCTCCTCAAAAGTAGAGTTTGATCTAAATCTTGATCCTGGAGTAGTTGGTTTTAATTTTTTAATTCCCATTATATATTCCTATTTCCTATGCTATACTTGCTCAAAAAGTTCAATTTTTTCTCCCTCTTTTAGGGTAACGATAGCTTTTTTAGAGCGTGCTGTTTTACCTTCAAATCTTCCACTTTTTCTAAATTGAGATTTTATTTTCCCTGGATGATTTATAGTTCTAACTTCAATAACATGAACATCAAACTTTTTCTCAATCGCTTTTTTGATTTCAATTTTATTTGCTCGTGGGTTAACCAAGAATCCATACTTACCAGCTTGTTCTGCGCTGATGTTTGTCATTTTTTCTGTTATAAGCGGTCTAACTAAAATATTATTCATATTAACTTACCACCTCTTCATTTGCAGTAAATGTTTTTTCTATTTCTTTAACTGCACTTTTTTGTAAGATCAATATCTGATTATTCAATAAATCATAAGTAGATGCTTTTGATGCTTCTAACACTTTTACTTTAGGAATATTTCTTCCTGATTTATAAACATTCGGATTATTTGCTTCTGTAAGTAAAAGAATTTTTTTGCCACTAACTTTTAACGCACTAAGAATTTTTGAAAAATCCTTTGTCTTTGGTTGATCAAGATTAAAATCTTCAACAACTAAAAGTTGGGCATCTTTAGCTTTATAGCTAAAAGCTGATTTACGAGCCAATCTTCTAACTTTTTTTGGTAAATCTTGTCTATAATCTCTCGGACGTGGCCCAAATATTGTTCCACCACCAACCCATAAGGGTGAGCGTGATGTACCGGCGCGAGCACCTCCACGACCTTTTTGCTTCCAAGGTTTCTTACCGCCGCCTCTAACTTCTGCTCTTTCCTTAGACTTGGATGTACCCTGTCTTTGGTTAGCTAAAAAAGCTTTTACAGATAAATAGATTGCGTGATCATTAGGTTCTATCGCAAAAATGCTATCGGATAAATCAATTTTATCAACCGATTTAGATCCATCTATTTTTAAAACATCAAGTATCATTTTATTAACCGAATTACTTCTTAATCAATTCTAAAATTGTATTCACGGCACCTGGAACAGCGCCTTTAACAAAAATTAAATTTTGTTCTGGAATAACTTTAACTACTTTTAATCCCGCTATGGTTACATTGTCATAACCCATTCTGCCTGCCATCTTCATTCCCTTAAACACCCTAGAAGGATATGAACTTGAACCTATTGATCCAGGGGCTCTTAATCGATCGCTTTGTCCGTGAGTTGTTCCACCAACACCACCAAAATTATGGCGTTTCATAACACCCTGAAATCCCTTACCCTTACTTTTACCGCGAACTTTTATTTTCTCACCTTCAATAAAAAAGTCGGCACCTATCTGATCACCTACTTTATAATCACCAGCTTCGAAATTCCTAAACTCTTTTAAGAATCTTGCAGGTTTGATTCCGCTGCTTTTGTATTGACCAGCTAAAGGTTTAGTAGTATGTTTTTCTTTTCTTTCACCAAAAGATAATTGAAAAGCCTCATAACCATTTTTTTCTTTAGTTCTAATATTTACAACCATACATGGTCCTGCTTGTATAACAGTAACAGGTATAATCTCTCCGTCTTTACCGAAGATATTAGACATTCCCAATTTTTTACCAATTATGCCAGACATCTTATCTCCAATATTCATTATAGCTTAATCTCAATATCAACACCCGCAGGAATATCAAGTTTACTTAAAGAGTCCACGGTTTTGTTGTTTGAGTTATGGATATCGATTATTCTTTTGTGCGCCCTTGTTTCAAATTGCTCTCTTGATTTTTTATCTACGTGAGGTGAACGCAAAACTGTATAAATAGTTCTTTTTGTTGGAAGCGGAATAGGTCCGGAAACAACCGCACCAGTACTTCTAACCGTTTTAATAATCTTCTCGGTAGATTTATCAATCAAAATGTGATCGTACGATTTCAATTTAATTCTTATTTTTTGACCGGGCACTTAATCAACTCCTTTTATTAAATTAGATAAGAAAAGGGAGATTAAACTCCCTTTTCAAGAGCAACACTAAATAATCATTTAATAATTATTTTATAATCTTTGTAACAACACCAGAACCAACTGTTCTACCGCCCTCACGAATAGCAAATCTTAATTTCTCTTCCATTGCGATTGGAGCAATTAACTCAATTGATAAATTAACATTATCACCAGGCATAACCATTTCAGTTCCCTCTGGTAAGGTAGCAACACCAGTTACGTCAGTTGTTCTGAAATAAAACTGTGGTCTGTAACCATTAAAAAATGGTGTGTGTCTTCCACCTTCATCTTTTGAAAGCACATATACAGATCCTTCAAAATTTGTATGAGGAGTAATAGAACCGGTTTTTGCAAGTACCATTCCTCTTTCAATTTCATTTTTATCAACACCTCTTAACAAGATACCAGCATTATCTCCAGCCATAGCTTGATCTAATTCTTTTCTAAACATTTCGATACCGGTAACAACTGTTTTCTTGTGTAAGCCTAATCCGATAAGTTCAACTTCTTCCTGAATTTTAACTTGACCTCTTTCAACTCTACCTGTAGCAACCGTTCCACGACCAGTAATTGAGAAAACGTCCTCAACTGGCATTAAGAATGGTTTGTCTGAATGTCTTTCAGGAACCGGAATGTAGCTGTCAACAGCATCCATAAGTTCCCAAATACAATTATATCTTTCATCAGTAATTTCAGCATTTGAAGCACCTGCTTCTAATGCATGAAGTGCAGATCCTTTAATAATAGGTATTTCAGTACCAGGGAATTCGTATTCAGTTAATAGGTCTCTTAATTCTTCTTCAACTAATTCAATCAATTCCGGATCATCAACCATATCAACTTTATTTAAGAATACAACCATTTTAGGAACACCAACCTGTCGAGCAAGGAGAATGTGCTCTCTAGTTTGTGGCATTGGGCCATCTGTAGCGGCAACAACTAGTATAGCGCCGTCCATCTGAGCAGCACCCGTGATCATGTTCTTAACATAATCAGCGTGACCAGGACAATCAACGTGTGCATAGTGACGGTTCGCAGTTGAATACTCAACGTGAGCTGTTGCAATCGTAATACCTCTTTCTCTCTCTTCAGGTGCATTATCAATACTATCAAAAGTTCTTATTGCTGATAAGCCCTTTCTAGCGAGAGCCATTGTGATGGCAGCGGTTAATGTGGTTTTACCATGATCCACGTGACCAATTGTTCCAACGTTAACGTGAGGTTTACTCCTATCAAATTTTTCTTTAGCCATCGAATTCTCCTTTAATAATTTTTTTTAAGTTTTTTTAATCCAGTTATTAGTTAGTGGCTGATTTTTTTCCTAATGTTTTTTCAGAAATTTCTTCTGCAATTGATTTTGGAACAGATGAATAATGGTCAAACTGCATAGAATAAATTGCTCTGCCTTGACTCATTGACCTTAGTATAGTTGCATATCCGAACATCTCAGATAATGGAACGTGAGCCTTTATTACTTGCGCATCTTTTCTAGCAGAAAATCCTTCGATTTTACCCCTTCTTGAATTTAAATCGCCCATCACATCACCTAAATACTCTTCAGGAGTAACAACCTCAACACCCATAATGGGTTCAAGTAAAACAGGATTAGCTTTTTTAGCTCCTGCTTGAAATGCCATAGATCCAGCTACCTTGAAAGAAATTTCATCAGAATCAACATCGTGATAAGATCCATCATATAACTTTGCTTTAATATCAACCATAGGAAAACCAGCGATTACACCATTTCTCATAGCATCTTGAATACCGTGCGAAACTGCTGGAATATATTCTTTAGGAACAACTCCACCAACAATTCCGTTTATAAACTCAAATCCTTTACCTACCTCGTTTGGTGTTAGCTCAACCCAAACATGGCCAAATTTACCACGACCACCTGATTGCTTAACAAACTTACCTTCAGCTTGAACACTTTGTGTTATGGTTTCGCGATAAGCAACTTGTGGTTTACCAATGTTTGCTTCAACCTTAAATTCACGTCGCATTCTATCAACAAGAATCTCTAAATGTAATTCACCCATACCACTAATCAATGTTTGACCAGTTTCTTCATCAACTTTAACTTTAAATGTTGGATCTTCATCAGATAATTTTGATAGTGCATCAGACAATTTATCCTGATCAGCTTTAGTTTTTGGTTCAATAGCAATTTGAATAACTGGCTCTGGAAAAACTATTCTTTCCATTACAACAGGATCATCTTCATCACATAAAGTATCACCAGTTCTAGTAAATTTTAATCCAACTGCAGCAGCAATATCTCCAGCTTTAACTTCTGAAATCTCTTCTCTATGATTAGCATGCATTTGTAATAATCTGCTAATTCTTTCTTTTTTTCCACTAACTGAATTGTAAATATAGGATCCTGATTTTAGCAAACCTGCATAAACTCTAAAGAAGGTTAATTTTCCAACAAATGGGTCATTCATTATTTTAAAAGCTAAGGCAGTAAAATGTTCATCCTCGCTAATTTTTCTTACAACAGAATCATTAAGTCCAATGTGATGTGCTTCGATTTCAGCAGCATCAAGTGGGGATGGTAAAAAATCTACAATGGAATCTAATAATTTTTGTACGCCTTTATTTTTGAAGGATGATCCACATAAAACCGGCACTATCTTTAACTCGATAGTTGCACGTCTTAAGACATTTCTAATTTCTTCCGCACTAATTTCTTTTCCTTCAAGATATTTTTCTAAAAGTGTATCATCTACATCCGATACAGCTTCCAACATCTGAGTTCTATATTTTGTCGCAATTTCCAATAAATCTTGTGGAATCGGCATTTCATCAAATGTAGAACCAAATGACTCTTCATGATACATTCTAGCATTAAACTGAATTAAATCAATTACACCAACAAAAATATCACCTTCACCAATTGGTAAATTGATTGGAATTGCATTCGCTCCTAATCGTTCTCTCATCATTTCAACAGCGTGATAAAAATCAGCACCGGTTCTATCCATCTTATTTATGAAAGCCATTCTAGGAACGCCATACTTATCAGCCTGACGCCAAACGGTTTCTGATTGTGGTTCAACACCACCAACAGCACAAAAGAGTGCTACAGCACCATCTAAGACCCTGAGCGATCTCTCAACTTCTACCGTAAAATCAACGTGCCCGGGAGTATCAATAATATTTATTTGATGATCATTCCAAAAGCAAGTGGTGGCTGCACTTGTTATAGTGATACCTCTTTCTTTTTCCTGTTCCATCCAATCCATAGTAGCGGCACCATCATGTACTTCACCAATTCTATGCAGTTTACCTGTGTAAAACAAAATTCTCTCTGTAGTAGTTGTTTTACCAGCATCAATATGCGCCATAATACCAATGTTACGAACTTTATCTATTTTAACTCTACTTGCCATTAATATCGATCTATTCTTTAATTACCATTTAAAGTGAGCAAAAGCTTTATTAGCTTCAGCCATTTTGTGAACATCTTCTTTTTTCTTAACTGCTGAACCTTCACCATTTGAAGCTGCAATTAACTCAGAAGCTAATTTTGCAGACATTGATTTTTCGCCTCTTGATCTTGAATAGTTCTTAATCCATCTCATCGCTAACGCTATTCTTCTTTCAGGTCTAACTTCAGTTGGAACCTGATATGTAGCACCGCCAACTCTTCTACTTCTAACCTCAATCATAGGCTGAGTATTAGAAATTGCTTTTTTAAATACTTCTAAACCTGGTTTACTTGTTTTTTCTTCTATTAAAAGAAACGCATCATAAATCACATTTCTTGCAACAGCCTTTTTACCATCATACATTACACAATTAACAAATTTTGATACCAGAATGTCATTAAATTTTGGATCAGGCTTTAAATATTTCTTTTCGGCTCTTCTTTTTCTCATTTTTTATTCACTTTTGGTTTTTTTGTACCATATTTTGAACGACTTTTTTTTCTGTCCGCAACACCACTTGTATCGAGTGTACCTCGGATAATGTGATATCTTACACCCGGTAAATCTTTAACTCTACCACCACGAATCATTACAATTGAGTGTTCTTGCAAATTGTGCCCTTCTCCTGGAATATATGCTGTAACCTCAATATTTGTTTTTGTAAGTCTAACTCTTGCAACTTTTCTGAGAGCAGAATTAGGCTTTTTTGGTGTTGTGGTATAAACCCTAGTACATACACCTCTTTTTTGAGGACATGCATCTAAAGCCGGAGCTTTATTTTTAGATAAAATTCTAACTCTACCTTTTCTAACAAGTTGATTTATCGTGGGCACAAAAATCTCCTAAAATTTACTTCTTCAAAAAAATTCAGACTTCAAATATAGTTTTCAGTTTAAATTTTGTCAAGAAAACTGAAATTATTTTTAATTTTAATAGTTTTTATTATCAATTAGTCAAATAAACAGTAAGTATTACCGAAATTATCAACTAATTCTCTGATAATAATTCTTTTTGTTCTTCTTTTTCCTCAGGAACTTCTACTTCTTCACTATCCAACATCAAGTTTCTATATTTCTTGATCCCTGTACCTGCTGGAATTAAATGTCCCATTACAACATTTTCTTTTAAACCTAACAGATGATCAACTTTTGCTTCCGTGGCAGCATTTGCAAGTACTTTTGTTGTTTCCTGGAACGAAGCCGCGGAAATAAAGCTCTCTGTTGAAAGCGCGGCTTGAGTGATTCCCAAAAGAATATGTTCAAAAGTTGCTGGTTCCGCATCTCTAGCAACAATTTCTTTCTTTTCTTTCTTTTTAAGATCAGCATTAAATTCTCTTAATTTAGATTTGAGAATTAATTGGCCATTTTTAAGTTTAGAATCGCCTTTATCTTCGATATAAGCTAGATTAATTATCTTACCGTTTTCTTCAATAAATTCAATTCGATCAACGATATCCTCTTCAAGGAATCTTGTGTCACCAGGGGAAACGATTTTAATTTTCTGTAACATTTGGCGAACTATCACTTCAATGTGTTTATCATTTATCTTAACACCCTGAAGTCTATATACATCCTGAATTTCATTTACAAGATATTCTTGAACGGCACTAGTTCCTTTAATAGCTAAAATATCATGTGGATTGATTGGTCCATCAGTTATTTTTTCACCAGCAGGAATTTCATCACCTTCTTGAACAAGAATGTGTTTCTGTAATGGCACATTATATTTCTTTTCATCCGATTTATCTGGAGCGTTTACAAGTATTTCTCTCGAACCTTTTTTACGCGCACCGAATTTTACAAATCCTTCAATCTCTGAAACTATTGCGGATTCATGTGGACTACGTGCTTCAAATAATTCTGTAACTCTTGGCAGACCACCGGTAATATCTCTACTCTTTGTGGTTTGCTTAGATATTTTTGCTAAAATAGTTCCTGCTAAAATATTCTCGCCTTCTTCAACAGATAAATATGCTCTAACGGGAAGGTTAAAAGATTTTTTTCCACCATCTGAATTTTCTATCAAAATACTTGGTGTGAGGTTCTTATCTTTTGATTCGATAACTACCTTTTGTACGTGTCCTGTTTGATCATCAGTTACCTGTTGTAATGTAATGCCATCAATAAGATCAACAAATTTTACACTACCATAAATATCTGAAAGAATTACAGAATTGTAAGGATCGTGATTATACAGAGGTTGTCTTTTCTTAATTTTCTGACCGTCCTTTACAAGAAGTTCAGCACCATAAGGAACATCAAATTTCTTTAATTGCCTGTTGTTATCATCATAAATTTCAATCATTCCTCTACGGCCAGTAACAACATTTATTTTAACATCAGCACCACCAAAAGGATCCTTTTCCATTTTTTCAACTGCACTAACTTTCTCATACTTCACAATACCATCTATGTTTGACTCTACTTGAGACTGTGATGCAATTCTTGAAGATGTACCGCCAAGATGGAAGGTACGAAGCGTAAGCTGTGTACCAGGCTCACCAATAGATTGTGCAGCTATAATGCCTACGGCTTCACCAATCTCAACTGGTTTTCCAGTAGTAAGATTTCTACCATAACATTTCAAACAAACACCACGTTTAGATTCACAAGTAAGAACTGTTCTTATATAAACCGAATCAATACTCGCATCAGCAATTTTTTCAGCAATTTCTTCTGATATAATGTTTCCAGCTTCAATAAGAACTTCATCTGTGCGGGGATCATAAACATCTTCTTGAGCAAATCGACCTGTGATACGTTCCGCTAATGGTTCTCTTTCTTCTTCAACATCTTTAAGTGCTTTTATTTCTATGCCGAGAATAGTTCCACAATCTACTTCAGAAATTATAACATCCTGAGCAACATCCACCAATCTTCTTGTAAGATAGCCCGCATCTGCTGTTTTTAAAGCTGTATCAGCTAATCCTTTTCTAGCACCGTGTGTTGATATGAAATACTCTAATACAGAAAGTCCTTCTTTAAAGTTAGCAACAATCGGGTTTTCAATAATTTCACCCGCTTGCCCGGAAAGAGTTTTTTGCGGTTTCATCATTAATCCTCTCATTCCGGCTAACTGTCTTACCTGCTCTTGGGAACCTCTAGCACCTGAGTCAACCATCATATGAAGTGAATTGAATCCTTTATTGTGCTGTTTAATTTTTTCCATTAAGGCACGAGCAACATCGTTTGTGGTATGTGTCCAAACGTCAATTATTTTGTTATATCTTTCTGCATCTGTAATAACACCCATTTCGTGCTCATTAAGAATACCTTCAACTTTTTTGTTTGCCTTTGTTATTAAAGCTTCTTTCTCTTCAGGAATAATCATATCACCAAAGCTAACAGATAAACCACCTGCAGTTGAATATCTAAATCCTAAATCTTTTAAATCATCTAGAAACTTTGCAGTAACTTTGTTACCAAGTTTCATAAACATTTTTCCGATGATTCCACCAAAAGCTTTTTTAATTAATAACTGATTAATATATCCCATTTCTTTTGGTACGATTTGATTGAATATAACCCTACCGGTTGTAGTTTCAATCATCTCACCGTCTATTCTGACTTTAATCTTAGCATGTAATCCCACAACTCTGTTATCGTATGCAATTATCAACTCTGAAGGAGAAGAAAATAACATTCCTTCGCCTTTATCACCTTCGCGATATTTTGTTAAATAATAACATCCTAAAACTATATCCTGAGTTGGAACTACAATAGGACTACCGTTTTGAGGTGATAAAATATTATGACTACTTAGCATCAATAAAGAAGCTTCTAATTGTGCTTCATAAGAAAGCGGAACGTGCACAGCCATCTGGTCACCATCAAAATCCGCATTAAAAGCAGTACACACCATCGGATGAAGCTGAATAGCCCTTTCATCAATTAGAGTTGGTTGAAACGCTTGGATACCAAGTCTATGAAGTGTTGGGGCACGGTTTAATAATATCGGATGTGCTTCAATAATCTTTGCAAGGATATCCCAAATAATAGGATCTTTTCTATCAACAACTTTTCTTGCGCTCTTTACAGTTTTATTGTGCCCTCTTTCGATAAGCTTTCTAATTATAAAAGGTTTAAAAAGTTCAACGGCCATGTCTTTTGGAAGACCGCATTGATGAAGCTTTAATTCAGGTCCTACTACAATTACAGAACGACCAGAATAATCAACTCTTTTTCCTAAAAGATTTTGACGGAATCTACCTTGTTTACCTTTAAGCATATCGCTTAAAGATTTTAAAGGTCGATTGTTATCGCTTCTTACAGCGCTGCCTCTTCTAGAGTTATCAAACAAAGCGTCAACAGCTTCTTGAAGCATTCTTTTTTCGTTACGAAGAATTACTTCTGGAGCTTTAATATCTATTAATCTTTTTAACCTATTGTTACGGATGATTACACGACGATATAAATCGTTAAGATCACTTGTAGCAAATCTTCCGCCTTCAAGTGGAACAAGTGGACGAAGTTCCGGTGGAATAACAGGAATGTAATTTAATACCATCCACTCTGGTCTATTTGGAACTTTACCTTCTGCTTCTTTAAAAGCTTCAAGTACTCGTAATCTTTTTAAGAAGTCGGCCTTTTTCTGTTGCGATGTTTCAACTTTTACAGCTTCTCTAAGTGTTTTAGAAAGTTCTTCAACATTAGTTTTCTTTAGAATTTCTTTAACTGCATCGCCGCCGATTTTTGCAACAAACTTTTTAGGATCATCGTTATCTAACTTTTCATTTCCATCAGGTAATGAATTCATTACTTCAAAATATTGATCTTCAGAAATTAAATCTAATCTGCTTAATCCAGTAATACCTGGGTTTAATACAACATAGGATTCGTAATAAATTATTTTTTCAAGTTCTTTTAAACTTACACCAATTATGTTTCCAATTTTTGATGGTTGAGTTCTAAAGAACCAAATGTGAACAACAGGAACGGCGAGTCCGATGTGTCCCATCCTTTCACGTCTTACGCTCTTCTGAGTAACTTCTACACCGCAACGATCGCAGATAATACCTTTGTACCTAATTCTTTTGTACTTCCCGCAAAAGCACTCCCAATCGCGTGTGGGGCCAAATATTTTTTCACAGAACAAGCCGTCTTTTTCGGGACGGAATGATCTATAATTAATTGTTTCTGGTTTAGTTACTTCACCATAAGATCTCGATAGAATATCATCAGGGCTTGCTAAGCCAATTGTGATACTACTAATATCTCTCATTGCATTTTCTTGAACTCTAAAAGCCATTTTTTATCTCCTAATTTCTAAGTGAAATAATGTTTAACGTTAATTAATTTTTATATCCAGGCCTAAGCCCTGGAGTTCTTTAATAAGAACGTTAAACGATTCAGGAATATTTGGTTCCTGTAAGTTTTCACCCTTAACAATTGCTTCATATACTTTTGCTCTACCTGCCACGTCATCACTCTTTATGGTCAAAATCTCTTGCAAGATGTGTGAAGCTCCGTAACCTTCAAGCGCCCAAACTTCCATTTCTCCAAATCTCTGACCACCAAATTGTGCTTTACCACCAAGCGGTTGCTGAGTAATTAGAGAGTATGGCCCTATTGACCTTGCGTGAATTTTATCATCAACCAAGTGACTAAGTTTTAACATATAGATGTAACCACAAGTAACTTTCTGATGCATTTTTTCACCGGTTCGACCATCATACATATCAGTTTTACTTCCGGTTTCTAATCCAGCTTTTGTTAGCCATTCATCAACGTCTTCTACCTTAGCGCCATCAAAAATTGGAGTTGCGAATTTTACACCTAATTTTTTACCAACCCAGCCCAAGGCTGTTTCATACAACTGTCCAAGGTTCATACGAGAAGGTACGCCAAGTGGATTAAGAATAATATCCACAGGTGTTCCATCTGGTAAATAAGGCATATCTGCTTGCGGAACTATTTTTGCAACAACACCTTTGTTTCCGTGTCGTCCTGCCATTTTATCACCTACAGAAAGTTTACGCTTTTTAGCAACATAAACTTTTGCAAGTTGTACAATTCCAGGAGGCAGCTCATCCCCACTTTGTATTTTAATTCTTTCTCTCTTAAAATCTTCCTCGATATCAGTTTTGATTTCGAAATAATTTTTATAGAGTGAATTAATAAGATTGTTAGTTTTCTTTGTTTCAAACCAATCAAGGGTATAATCAAGTCTGGTTATGTCTTCCATACCTGAAAATGTTTCTTCTTTCATTGCAGAGCCGCTTCTTAAAACAACGCTGCCATCAAGATCTCTAATTCCAGTAGTGGTTTGATCTCTTGTAATTCTTGTGAGTTTTTCAACCAATTTATTGTAATGCCCTTGAAGTTTATTTTTAAATTCTACTTCAAGTTTATCAAAAGCAACTTTTTCTAATTTCTTAGAATCATTGTCTCGTTTCTTACGACTGAAAAGACGAGTTTTAATGACCGTTCCTTTTAGTCCCGGAGGTGCTTTCAAAGATGCATCTTTTACATCACCAGCTTTATCTCCAAAAATCGCGCGTAAAAGTTTTTCTTCCGGCGTCGGATCAGTTTCTCCTTTTGGAGTAATTTTTCCTATCAGAATATCACCTTCTTTTACTTCTGCACCTTCTCTAATAATACCATCTTCATCAAGATTCTTTACAGCTTCTTCACTAACGTTTGGAATTTCACGTGTTAATTCTTCTTCGCCTCGTTTTGTTTCTCTAACCTGTAATTCAAATTCTTCAATATGTATCGATGTATAAACATCTTCACTTACAACTCTTTCACTTATGATGATAGCATCTTCAAAGTTGTAACCTCTCCATGGCATAAATGCTACTAAAACGTTTCTACCTAATGCTAATTCACCACCATCCGTGGCTGCACCGTCTGCAAGAACATCTCCTTTTTTAAGTTTTTGCCCTTCTTTTACAATAGGAACCTGGTTTATACAAGTTTCCTGATTTGTACCGTGGAATTTTGTAAGTGTGTATGTTACTTCTCTAATTTCATTAAAGCTTGTTAATGCTTCAAAACTATTTGGGTTGATATCGTATTTAACAACTACTTTATTCGCATCAACATATTCAACAATACCATTATCTTCTGCTAATAGTAATGCTTTCGAGTCATGAGCTATTTTGCCTTCCATTCCAGTTCCAACAATTGGAGCTTCTGGTTTTAATAGAGGTACTGATTGACGCTGCATGTTAGATCCCATCAACGCTCTGTTAGCATCATCGTGCTCTAAAAATGGAATCAATGCAGCTGCTGCACTAACTATTTGGGCTGGTGCAACATCCATAAATTGTAAATCTTCAGGATGTACAATTGGGAACTCACCCTTTAATCTTGATTTAACTCTTTCGTTTAAAAATTTGCCTGAATCACTTATTGGTGCGTTTGCTTGAGCAATCGTAAATGCATCTTCATTTTCAGCTGTTAAAAATTCTACTTCCTCAGTCACTCTTCCTTTTACAACTTTTCTGTAAGGAGTTTCTAAGAATCCATATCTATTTACTCTTGCATAAATTGTGAGAGAAGATATAAGACCAATATTTGGTCCTTCAGGAGTTTCAATCGGGCATAAACGACCGTAATGTGTATAGTGAACGTCACGAACTTCAAAACCGGCTCTTTCTCTTGTCAGACCGCCTGGTCCTAGCGCAGACATTCTTCTTTTGTGTGTCATTTCAGCAAGAGGATTTGTTTGATCCATAAACTGTGAAAGCTGATTTGTACCAAAGAAAGCGTTTATTACGCTACTAATTGTTCTAGCATTCACAAGATCTTGCGGAGTAAAGTTTTCGGTATCACGCATATTCATACGTTCTTTAATTGTTCTGGCCATACGTGCCATTCCAACGTTAAACTGTTGTCCTAACTGTTCACCAACGGTTCTAATTCTTCTATTACCAAGATGATCAATATCATCAACAGAAACTGCCCCTTCTTTAAGATCGATTATATATTTCATTATAGAAATAATATCTTCAACTGTTAAAACTGTTGTTGTCTCAGGAATCTTTAATTCCAGTTTGTGATTCATTCTATGACGGCCAACATCACCTAAATCATATCTTTTATCATTAAAGAAAAGTTTTTCAATAAGTGATTCTGCGGTTGTTAAATCAGGAGCTTCGCCCGATCTTAATTGTCTGTAGATAGCATATAATGCTTCTTCTCGGGTGTGAGATGTATCTTTTCTTAAAGTGTTAACAATTAAGTTTTGATCATTTGTTGAATCTGATTTGATGAATTTTAAAACATCAACTTCAGCATCATTAATTCTTTCAAGATCTTCTTCTGACAAAATTGAATCACGTGTTAAGAAAATTTCACCGGTTGACATATCAAAAATATCACTGGCAATCATTCTACCTAGATAGTTTTCTAAGTTTGCTTTTTTTACTACAACATTTTCAACAAGGCCAAATAATTTTAATATCTCTTCATCAGATTGGAATCCGAGAGCCCGCAAAAGTGTGGTAGCAGGAAACTTCTTTCTTCGATCGATATAAACATACATTACGTAGTTAATATCGGTTGCAAACTCTACCCATGATCCTCTTAAAGGAATAATTCTGGCAGAATAAATTGGGGTTCCATTTGGGTGGACAGTTTGTGCAAAAGCTACGCCGGGAGATCTGTGTAACTGAGAAACAACAACTCTTTCTGCTCCATTGATAACAAAGGTTCCTTTTTCTGTCATAAACGGTAAATTGCCAAGATAAACTTCTTGCTCAACTGTGTTTATAAATTCTTCAGTTTCCGGATCTTTTGTAGATAATCTTAACTTTGCTTTAAGCGGGGCTGCAAAAGTTAGACCTCTTTCCAGGCATTCCTCAACGGAAAATCTTGGTTTTTCTACATAATATTCTAAAAAATCTAATCTGTAATTTTCTTTATTATCAAAAATTGGGAAATTGGTTAAAAAAACCTGTTGCAACCCTTTATTTTCTCTTTTAAGTGCATGAGTTTCAAGCTGAACAAAATCTTCAAATGTTTCAGTTTGAATTCCTAAAAGATTAGGTATGTCTATGACAGATGGAATACGGCCAAAGGAAATACGCTTATTATCCAATTGAAAACCTCCTAAAATTAATCAAATGCTGTAAAATGAGCATCCTAAACAACGTTTCTATATAAAACAAAAGCGATAAGACGGTATTTTCCGTCTTATCACTTAAAAACGATCAAATAAAAGTACTTTTAATACTATTTTAAAGTAACAGTTCCGCCGGCTTCTTCTAGTTCTTTCTTGATTTTTTCGGCTTCATCTTTTGATGCTTGTTCTTTAACTGTTTTTGGAGCGCCATCCACAAGATCTTTAGCTTCTTTTAAGCCTAAACCTGTATGAGCTCTTACAACTTTAATAACATTAATTTTCTTTTCACCAGCAGCTTGAAGAATAACATCAAACTCTGTTTGTTCTTCAACCGGTGCAGCAGATGCAGCAGCTGGTCCGGCCATCATAACTGGTGCGGCAGCGGAGACACCAAATTCTTCTTCAAGTGCTTTCTTTAATTCTGAAGCTTCTAGAAGAGACATTCCTTTTATTAGTTCGAGTGCTTGTGCAACTTTTTCTGACATTTTTATTTCTCCTGAATTTAATTTCTTATTTAATTAAGCGGCTTTGGTTTTAGAAACTTCATCAATTACACTTACTAAGTTTCTAATTACAGCTGCAATCGATCCAACAATACCAGACGCAGGTGAATTTATACTGCCCATAATTCCGGCAATCAATTCTTCTTTGGTTGGTAGTTCAGCTAAAGCTGCAAGATTACTTCCATCAAAATATTGCGTTTCGATATAGCAAGCTTTTAGAGATAGCTTTTGAGAAGCATCATTGTACTTCTTAATTATCTTTGCGGGTGCAACCGGATTTGTTGAAGCAAATGCAAATCCTGTCATCCCTTCAAGATGATCTGCCAGCTTTTCGAATTTTCCAGAATCAACAAGAGCGCGTTTAAACAAAGTATTTTTAAATACTCTGTAAGTAACGCCTTCTTTTCTAAACTGATTTCTAATTCCACTAATGTCTTCAACATTAATTTTGGAATAATCAGTAAGATAGACTGCTGTTGCATTCTCTATCAATTCCCTAGCTTCGGCAATTGACTCTACTTTTTCGTTCTTATTCATTTTTCTCCCGTATCACATTTTATTATTTCGGGTCGGTTAGAAGCTATTATTTATTACGAGCGCGTAAATTCATTATACATTAAGACTTAATTCTTCTTTAGAGATTTTAAGTCCAGGACCCATTGTGCTAGACAAAAACAGACTCTTCACATACTGCCCTTTAGCGGATGAAGGTCTCATCTTAATTATTGTATTAAGAAACGCTTTTGTATTATCAACGAGTTTATCAGTTTCAAAATTAAGTTTGCCTAAAGAAGTATGAACTATACCGGTTTTTTCAACTCTAAATTCAATTTTTCCGCCTTTTACTTCAGTTACTGCTTTAGCAACATCCATAGTTACGGTACCGCTTTTAGGATTAGGCATAAGACCTTTTGGTCCTAATATTTTTCCAAGTTTTCCAAGTTCAGACATAGAATCTGGTGTGGCAACAATTACATCAACATCGGCCCATCCACCTTTTATTTTTTCAAGATAATCTTCAAAGCCAGCATAATCTGCACCTGCATCTAAGGCTTCTTGAATTTTTGCACCTTTGGCAATAACAAGAACCGATACAGTTTTGCCAGTTCCATGAGGTAATGAAACAGTACCTCTAACCATTTGATCAGCATGTCTTGGATCTACCCCTAATCTTATAGCACAATCCAATGATTCAACAAATTTTACTTTGGATTGATCTTTTAGGATTGATATTGCTTCCGGTAAAGTGTACTCTTTATCTAATTTAACGGATTTAATAATCTCTTTATTTCTCTTTGTAGTTTGCATCTTTAATCACCAATAAATTTTAAAAACATCAAATAAATAAGTTATTTATTCTTCTACGGTTATTCCCATACTTCTTGCAGTTCCAGCGACCATACTCATTGCATGATCAATATCAAAAGCATTAAGATCTGGCATTTTAACTTCTGCAATTTCCTTAACTTGATTTTTAGAAACTTTTCCAACTTTTGTTCTGTGAGATTCTGCAGATCCTTTTTCCAGTTTAGCAGCTCTTTTTAATAGAACTGATGCCGGAGGAGTTTTTGTAATAAAGGTAAAAGATTTATCACTAAAAACTGTGATAACTACAGGAATAATTAATCCATCTTTATCCTGAGTTCTAGCATTAAACTGCTTGCAGAACTCCATAATATTAACACCTTTTTGACCAAGAGCAGGACCAACCGGAGGTGAAGGATTAGCTTTGCCGGCAGGAATTTGTAATTTTATATAAGAATCAATTTTTTTAGCCATAATTTTACCTAATTAAATTCTAACAATTATTTTTCAATTTCAGCCTGAACGAAATCAATTTCTACAGGAGTTTTTCTACCAAAAATCGATACCATTACTTTAATTTTCATTTTTTCTTCATTAACCTCTTCAATTAATCCAGAGAAGTTATTGAATGGACCATCAATAATTTTAACAAGATCACCATTTCTAAAGATTGTTTCCATTCTTTCGGTTGAGCTATCTTGTGATAGTCTACCAACTATTCGTCTAACTTCTTCTGGCTGAAGTGGGTTCGGGTTACCGCCAGTGCCTAAAAAACCCATAACGGATTGTGTGCTTAAAATAAAATCTTTAACCTGATTATCTAAATCTGCATTAACTAAAATATACCCGGGGAAAAAATTCTTAGTTTTACTTTTCTTTTTACCGTCTTTTACTTCAAAAACTTTTTCCATAGGAACAAGGATTTCTAAAATTTTTGCTTTCAGGTGCTCATGCTCGTTAAGACCAGCTTCAAGAAAATTTTTAACCTTAGTTTCATGACCCGAAAAAGTTCTAACTACATACCATCTGGTTTCCATCTAATTCTGCACCTAAAATATCCCTTTAAAAGCTTGATTTATTATCATATCTATAACATAGGTAAATAGAGAAAGTACAATACAAACAACAATTACAATTTTTGTAGATTCAATAAGTTCTTCCTTGGTAGGCCAAGTAACTTTTTTCATTTCTTTTATAACATCCTGAAAGAATGCAATAATTTTATCTTTCATAATAACCTTTCAAATTTCAGCACGTCAGGAGGGACTCGAACCCCCAACCTGCGGTTTTGGAGACCGCTGCTCTACCAATTGAGCCACTGACGTATTAATTATTTGGTTTCTTTAAAAACTACGTGTTTTCTAACAACAGGGTCGTACTTTTTGTACTCTACGCGCGCTGGGTGTGTTCTCTTATTCTTTGTTGTAGAATATCTGTAACCGGTGCCAGCTGTACTTTCCAAAACTATTATTTGTCTTATATTGCTTTTTGCCATATATCTTCCTTAAACTATTCAAACCTATTTCTACTTTGCTAACGGTCCCGATTGATCGGGGTGATCTCACAATAAATTGAGCTGACGACCGGGATTGAACCGGTGACCTCATCCTTACCAAGGATGTGCTCTACCAACTGAGCTACGTCAGCGGAGATGTGTAACACATAAAATTTAAGAACTATCAGTTAATTTTAGAGCGGGAGACGGGATTCGAACCCGCGACCAACAGCTTGGAAGGCTGTGACTCTAGCCAACTGAGTTACTCCCGCAATTTCAAATATCTTAAAGAACAAAAAAGTTTCTAAACAGAAACTATTAATAAAAAATATTTGTGGGCGGCGAGGGATTCGAACCCCCAAAGGCGCATGCCAACGGATTTACAGTCCGCCCCGGCTCTCCAACTCCGGCGTCCGCCCAGAATAATGCTAAAATAAAAGCGAGCGACAAATATATTTTTATTCAAACAAAAATGCAAATATTTTGTGGTCTATTCGTAAGAGTAAGCTAAATGGGGTTTTGAAAATTAAGGAAATAATTCCTGATAAACGATTTGTCATAGAATTATTTTTGCACCTGATTTTAGAATCCTTGAATTAAGCAGTTTTCAGATCAAGAAGAATGACTTACTGAAAATGATTTTAAAAGCTAGTGTAATAGATTTATAATTTGTGTAATTATTACCGATGACAAATTCTTCAGGTAAGAATTATACGACCTTAAAAATTGATCTTTAAAATAGATTATTTAATCAAAGGTTTTGAGCATTGTCATAATCGGTACGTTATTTGTCGTGTTAAGACCAACTGGTAAAAAACCAAATTAAATAATCAACAACAATATAAATAGGGGCTCTCATGAAAAACTTAGTAGTTCTTTTTTTCGCGTTCTTTTCTCTCGTTCTCGTTTCTTGTTCAGACGTATCTGATAACTCATTTCTAACCAATCCTGTAATGGAAAAATCAATTTCTTCAGTTCCGGACATTACTCCTGCACCTGTCTATCCATATCCTTATCTGTTTAGTTTTTCTAGTGTAGAAGGACTAAAATACCTAAATCTTGAGGGTGAGAATGCAATTGAATTTTATATGACTGAAACGGCTCAAAAATATGCTCATTTATACGTTACAGTTACATATTTTAATGATGTTTCTCCAAAAATGTTCTTTATTGACAATATAGAAGACAATTCATTTAAATTGCTTGGTGTCAATTTAGATCAAGTTCATAATATAAGTGTATATGGTCTTCCTGTTAATAATTTTTCAACTGAATCTGTATCACCATACATGAACAATTCAATCATGAATGAAGTATCGGTAAACGGTTGGAAAGTTAAGGATGGAACAATCCAAGTTGAATGTGGTGGAATCTGGCCATCAAGTCTTAAATCACTTTTTGCAGAAATTAGAACAAAGGATAGAAGTTACTTTGTATTCTTACAGAAACCTTGGAGTACTAGTTTTGAAATTCCTGCATATGGAAAATATGGAGTAGAAGAAATTAGATTATTTGGTTACCAAACTCTAATGGAAGCAACGGCAAAGGCTAATTAGATATTAAATGATTAACTAATGAAAAAGGCTGTCTTAAAAGGACAGCCTTTTTTATATTTAATTAGTTAAAATCATTTTAAAAGTATCATTTTTTTTGTCTGTGAAAAATTACCTGCGTTAACCTGGTAGATATATGTTCCGCTTGCTACTTGTTGACCAATATCATTTTTTCCATTCCATGTAACTTCGTAGGTTCCTGCACCTTGATAATTATTTACAAGCTCTGTTACTTTACTTCCATTAATATCATAAATAATTATTTTTACATTTCTACCTTCTGGTAAAGAGTATCTAAATCGAGTAGTTGGGTTGAAAGGATTTGGATAATTAAAACTTAAATCAAACTCTTTTGGAATTTCATTACTTATTTCAGCAACCGATGTAACTGTTTGGATAGTTGCACGCATAAAATAAGTTTCATTCCAAGCAGCCCAATTTGTTCCATCAAAATCCCATGCTCTGCCATTATTTGCAACATCATAACCATATGTTGGTTTGTTCACACCATCATATTTTAATCCAACATAAAAGTCGCTATTTACTGTAATACCCAAGGGAGACAACTCGGTTGCGTCCCACGCTGGATATGTAGCTGCAGTTTTAAATCCAAGTGATGGGGCAAGATCATTTCCGGGTGATCCACCATTGTTACCAAATACAATAGGTTTATAGGTTGCTGTACCTGAATTCACTCCTGTGATATAAATTTCCATCTTTGTAAGCGTAGCATTACTTAAAGTAGGTGACATGCGATTTGCAGAACCCTGTCCGTTATTATTCCAATAATATCCACCACCTGGTGTTCCGTCATCATAAACTAAATTAGCTGTTTGCGTTCCACCGCCGCCAGTTAATGTTGATGAATACATACTTCGACCATGTGTTGCGGCAAATAATTTATTATCTGAAGCACGATAATCAAGATCAAGAACTGGAACATTTGCCATTCCTGTTACATCTTGTACCCAATTGCTTCCACCGTCTGTAGTGGAGAAAACTCCAAGATCAGTTCCAACAAATAAATTATTTCCGTTTGCTGGGTTTACAACTGCGCAATTTGTTGGGATGTTTGGAAGATTTCCGGAAACATTTGTCCAGCTAGTTCCATAATTAGTTGTCTTAAAGATTTTAGAAGATGCAGTGTAGCCAGAAAAAGTTACATACGCTGTAGCTGGATTAGTGGGATCACTTGTAATTCTGGTTACGGATAAATTGGGTAAGCCTGAAGTTCTAAGATTCCAGGAACTGCCTCCATCTGTGGTAACCTGCACTCTACCGTTTGAACATCCAGCATAAATTACATTGGGATTACCCTTCGCAGCTATTACAGTTGATATTGTTGCCCCTGATGTACCACTGCCATCGCCTGTTAAATCGCCACTTATTGCAGACCAGTTAGCCGCGCCGTCTAATGTCCTCCAAACTCTGTAGGTTCCTGCAACAATTGTAGACGAATTATTTGGATCCATAGAAAAAGGAGAAATGAATTGTGTTCTATCTGAAGTACCATCATAAGTATTTGAGCCTGCCAATGGAATTCCATTCATAGCTTTAAAGAAACTTGCTCCGCCATTTGTTGATTTGAAAAATGCAAGATTTACATATTCCATATAAATATTATTTGTATTGCTAAAATCAATTTCCGTAGCACCACCATCACCACCAAGAATTTCAGTCCAACTAGCAGAACCAGTTGTTCGTAAAGTTCCATTATCCTGTGTGCCGCCGGCATAAACTGTTCCGGTTGGATTAACAGCTCCGTAATAAAATTGCGTAATAAAAAGATTATTATTTAGTGATGCCCAGGTTTCACCTTTATTTGTGGATTTATAAATTCCACCATCGTTACCAAGATATACTATATTAGAATTTGATGGAGCAAAAGTATAACAATGTTGATCTGCGTGTGCATACGGTGGAGCTCCACTTTGTGAAAACCAATTTGTTTTTTGTACCCAACTTGTACCGCCGTTTGTAGTCTTCCAGTTATCAATTCCACCTGCTAATACATTGTTAGCATTATCTGGATCAACTGCAAGAATATTATCGTACCAAGCTTGAGCACCTGTATATGTTGTTGCTCCTGCATAAGAAGGACCAGGAACAGTTGCATAAAACCAGTTGTTACCAGTATTTGTTGTGTATATTATTGCACCTGTTCCATAAGTACTTAAATCCATAAAAGATGCATATGCAACAGCTGGATTTGATTTTGATACTGCCATTTCAATTCTTCCGAAATTAGCCAGTGTCATATTCTGAACAAAGTTTGCTCCCGCATCCACACTTTGCCAAATCTGAGCTTGACTAAACAGACCAAAAGTTGCATAAATTGTTCGTGGACTTGTTAATGCAATTTCTATATCCATACAATTTGCATCATTACCACCTGCTGTAACTTTAGCTGTAAAGTTTGCACCACCATCATTAGAGGAATATAATCCTTTTCTTGTTGCAGCATAAAGTGTCGAATTTACAGCATCATAATCAAGATCATTTACATAATAAAAATTTAGATTGTTTGTAGAAGCTAGTTGGGACCAGCTTGCACCAGCATCTGTAGATTTAAAAATACCTGCGCCACGGATCGCGTCCAGATTAAAAAATCCTTCACCTGTTCCCGCATAAATTGTATTCGGATTATTCGGATCAATTACCAGGGCACACACCGCAAGATTACCCATAAAATCATTTAATGCTGTCCATGTTGTTCCACCATCTACAGATTTCCAAACTCCACCCGCTACTGCTCCAAAATAAACAGTATTTGGATCTGAGGGATGAACAGCAATTGCACGAATTCTTCCGCCAATATTGCCCGGACCAAGTTGAGTCCAGGTTAAAGCATTTGGGGAATTTGACGAGGATACGTTGTTCAAACTGATATGTCTGTATGCTTCTTCACGCCAGTTCTCAGGAATCGAGTTGTTTGGATAAGCCCTTTGCTGGTAATACCATAACATGGCTTTGTCAGGTTGATCATTTTTTAAATTAGATTCTTCCTTCTCTTCTTCAATTTTATAATTTCTAAAATCCTGCTCAGTAAAAGTTTTAACACTTCCAGCTTTGAAATATAAAAAACCAAAAGCTAAAGCAGACATAAATACGCTAAGTGCCACATATTTTTTCATTTGGTACCTCTTAATTATTAAATAATATTTTTAAAACTCTATATGCTCAGGAAAGAAAGATCAACACACACAAACTGAGAACAACTATTCAAAGCTTAAAACTTTTTGAATGAACCATCCTTTTTGATTCTCCAAAGAAATTTCTGCTTTAAATTCTTTTCCTCTAGAAAGTTTACTAA
Source organism: Ignavibacteriales bacterium (assembly GCA_016709765.1). Classification (NCBI taxonomy): domain Bacteria; kingdom Pseudomonadati; phylum Ignavibacteriota; class Ignavibacteria; order Ignavibacteriales; species Ignavibacteriales bacterium. The sequence continues at coordinate 24,678 of JADJMD010000016.1, read as the reverse complement.
GTTTTTTTAAAGAATCGTTTACATCAGATTTCATTAACACTTCATTATCATATCTAAAATTAGGAGTTAAAAGATATTCCTGACCCGGAGTTGCAATACTCGGATGTGAATCACTTTCTTCTACTACAAGAACAGTTACTTTTATACGATAATCCGTTTCATCTTTAAATAAAACTTCATCCACTCTTGCGGTAACTATAGATATGTTTTGTACAATAGATGCAGGTCCAGATTGATTTATATTTTTATCGACACTTATATTTTCATTTGTAGGTTTGCAATGGCCACAACTAAATAAGACAGGTAATAATAAGAAAGGAACTAAAACGTAAAATATTTTCATAATTTTTCTCCTTGATGTGGCTTAACATAAATCTTTTTTTTAACATTTCAATTAGTTATAAAAAATATTTTAATCGATGATTGTCAACATAATTTATAATGACAATTATAAAATTTTTAATTCTTTTAGAATCTTAAAAGTAATTTCTTTACGCGAAGTAAAGCCTTCTTCAGGTTTTTTAGATTCAACATTTATTGCAAAGAAAAAAACATCACTTCCCTTTTCAACGTATCCAACAAACCATCCAATTTGATCCTCAACTCTTATTGCCCAGCCTGTTTTTGCACGGATAATGTAATCATCGGTTTTATCATAAAACATTATATCTTTTACTATATCCATCGTTCTTTGGGAAAATTTTAACTTATTGTGATATAGTTTTTTTAACATCTCAATTTGTTCATCTGCCGAAATTCTTAAACCTCCATCAAGCCAAAATCTATCTATGCCGCCGCTAATATTTTCATTTCCATAATGATTTAAAGAAATATAATGCTGCATTTTTTCTTCACCGATTTTTCTAGCAAGTTCTTGATAGAACCACACAGCGGAATATTTAAATGCATTCACCATATCAATATCTTGGTTCCACATATCATAAAATCTTTTTACGCTATCCCACTTAAAAACTTCAAACTGATCTTTTACTGCACCGGTTTCTAATCCAACAAGAGAATTAAATATCTTAAATGTTGATGCGGGAATAAATCTTTCCCCACATCTTGTTGGATTGTATTTTAGAAATGTATTTTTTTTCAAATCATAGAGAACAAAGCATCCGTCGTGTCCGTATTCATCAAAATATTTTTTAAAATCTTTTCTTTCTTCTATCTTTTGTGAAAAGATTGATGAACTTGCGATTAGAAAGACGATTAGAAATGATAAGTTTTGTTTCATAAGATTGCTCGATTAAGATTTAATAAACTTTTAATTATAAGTGGTTTAATATTAGATTCCTTGTGTAAAAAAACAAAATTCTAAATGTTTAAACAAAAATTTCTATCTCAAGATTTTATTGCTAAGCTTATTGAAAAATCAGCTGGACGAGTATCGCAGAGCTTACTTGAGGAATTATTGTCTCGAATCGAAAATGAAATTAAACTCCACTACTTTACTAAATCATCAGAATCAAATTTACTGCGTATAATTCAAAATCAATTTGATATTGCATTTTTTATAAATGAATGTTTAAAGTATCCGCATCAAATTGAGATTTTAGTTTCTCTATCAAACAATAGTAATTATTTAACAGATATTCTGGTAAGAAATCCGGAATATTTCCACTGGATTATTAATCCATCAATTCTAGAACAAAAGCTTAATGAAAAATATTTTAGAAGTAGTTTAGAAAAAACAATTTCACCCTTTAAGTCATTTGAGTCAAAAGTTAATGCGATAAGAAATTTTAAAAGAAAAGAAATTTTAAGAATAGGTTTAAAAGATATATATCTAAAAGAAGAATTAATAAATATTACTGGCTTTCTCGCAGATCTGGCAAATTCGATTTCGGCAGTATTGTTTGATTTGTGTTACAAAGAAATATTAAAAAAATGCCTCATAGATAAAACAGCACGAAAATATGTTTTAATTTCACTCGGTAAACTCGGCGGTGGCGAATTAAATTATAGTTCAGATATTGATCTAATTGCACTTTACGATAGAAATTCCCTTATAAACAAAAAAGTTTATTACAACCAAATTCTTTCGGAAACTATTTTATTATTTATTGAAGCAGCCAGTAAAATAACCAGTGCTGGATTTTTGTACAGAGTAGATTTTAGACTGCGACCGGATGGAAGAAATGCTCAATTGTGTGGGAGTTATGCTGAGTATTTAAGGTATTACGAAACTCGCGGCGAAGATTGGGAAAGACAGATGCTAATAAAGGCAAACTATCTTTGCGGAAATAAATTCTTGCATAATAAATTTTCAAATTCTGTTTCCCGATTTATTTATCCTGCTACTTTTTCAGTATCTCCAATTGCACAAATAAAAAAATTAAAAACTAGCATCGAGCAAAAAAATAAATCTGATAATAATATAAAGCTCGTTGCTGGTGGCATCCGTGATATAGAATTTTCTATTCAGGCTCTTCAACTGCTTAATGGCGGGAAATATTTAGATATAAGAACCGGAAATTCTTTAATCGCAATTAATAAACTTCAGCAGAAAAATATTTTAACTAAAGAAGAAGCAGAAGATTTTTTAATGGCCTATACATTGTTCCGCAAAGCTGAGCATTATCTTCAACTTATGAATGACCAGCAAACGCACACAATTCCTTCTGAAGGTGAGCTTGCCGAGAAACTTGCGAATTTTTTAAAGTTCAAAGATCTTAAATCATTTAAAGAACATCTTGAAAAATCTAAAAATAAAGTACAGTTCATTTACAATTCGATTGTTGGTATAGAAAATAAAAAAAATGTTAATAATGATTATGATAAAATATTTTTTGCAGATTCCAAAAGAGCAAAAAGTAATTTGGAATTTCTTCAAGCAGGCAAAAATCTTTTTGATAAAAGACTATTTGATAATCGCACAGTAACATCGTTTCATAAAATTGAAAACGAACTTAATAAATATTTGTCAAATTGTATTGATCCCGATATTGTTTTAGAAAACTTTGCAAGGATTATTCGTAGTGCACATTTCCCACAAATTTGGTTTGATACATTTTCTGATTCTAAATTTTTTAATTTGTTTCTTAGTTTATGTGAGCAATCACAGAAAGCAATTGATCTTTTTGCTGAGGATAAAGTTTTAAGAGATAGTTTTTTATCACGTGAAAGTTTAATTCTGCTTAGTAAACATGGCTTTGATAAGCTGACTTTAAAAGATTTTTATTTTAGAACATCAGTTCAATTATCCGCAAAAATTCTTGATCCTAACTTATTTGCAGATTTATATACTGATTTTCTTTATACAAAAATTATGTTTGGGGCTCAGAGTTTTGCAACTGATAAAGATTGGGAAAACAATTACTTCATCGCAGCAATGGGCAGTTTCGGCAGTCGTGATTTATCTTTTGCATCGGATGTTGATTTAATATTTGTTGTAAGCAGTATTCAAGAATATCCCTCCATCCAAAAAGATATTCAAAATCTGCTTCAAAATTTTAAAAATGATTTGCCGGGGATTGAAATTGATTGCAGGTTAAGACCCGAAGGGAAAAGCAGTCAACTTGTTTGGGATGTTGAGGATTACAAAAAGTATTTTTCTAATCGCGCTAGAGTTTGGGAACTGCAAGCATTTACAAAATGCAGATTTGTTTTGGGTAATAGGAATTTGTTCACGGAGTTCTTTAATCATTACGTAAAAGTAATCAAAGAAAAAGAGAAGGAACTAATCAAAAAAGAAATGTTAGATATGCGAAAAAAACTTTACCCGATCAGCGATACATCTTTTAATATTAAAAAAAGCAGCGGTGGATTGGCTGATATTGATTTTATAATTTCATTTTTATTCTTAACAAATCCTGATTTATTACTGGAGCAAAAAAAGTTTGGAACTAATTATTATTTTAATCTTATCAAGAAAGTTTCCACTAAAGCAATTAATTTTGATCAGATTGAAAACAATTTTTATGTGCTTAAAAGGATTGAATTATTAAATCAATTAATATTTAACAGCAAAATTTCAAAGATTCCCACAGATCAAATGAAACTTAATAAACTTGCTAAAGAGTGCGAATTTTCAAATAGTAATTTGCTGCTAAAAAAACTCAATGAAATAAAAGAACAGAATAAAAGATTTTATCAAAATATATTTAACTAATATTTATAATAGACTATGAAATATTTACAAAGATACTACTACCTTCTTGCAGGATTAGTTGCATCTATTCTTTATATATTTACAATCGCTCCTTCTGTCTTGCAGATTGATACTGGTGAACTTGCTGCAGTACAATGTACACTTGGAATTGCGCATCCAACCGGATACCCCTTGTTTACATTACTTGGATATATATTTTCTTTGGTACCGTTTCCCTTTTCAAAAATTTTTCAATTAAATCTACTAACGGCTCTTTATTGTGCCTCCGCGATTGCCATCTTTACTTATACAGTAAAATTAATCTTAGATAATCTTTCTGCTTTTCAATTTATAAAGACAGTTACAGAAAAAACTAAGAAGCAAAAGCAAACCAATAAAACTCAAGTTACTATAGTTGAATCAACATTTGTTTTATCGGAGCAAACAAAAATAATCACAGCAATTTTTAGTGGACTATTTCTTGCACTTAGCAAAACTTTTTGGTTTCAAAGCACTTCTGTCGAAGTTTATAGCTTGCATCTTTTATTGATTTCAATAATAATCTTAACATTGATTAAAGCTTTCCTTTTATCAAACAAAGAAAAATCCATCTCTAAATATTGGATCATCTTCGCAATTGCTTTGGCACTCGGATTTACAAATCACATGACAACTCTTTTAATTATTCCGGGTGTTGCCTATTTGTATTTTGTTAATAATGGTTTCAATTCAAAAAGCATTAAACAAATTATTTTTATGCTTTTAATTTTCTTTCCGATTTTGATTATAATCTATTCCTATCTCCCAATTCGCGCATCACAAAATCCTATTATGAATTGGGGAAATCCAATTGATTGGGAAAGAATAATCAGGCACATTTCCGGTCAACAATATCAGGTATGGCTTTTCTCATCAACTGAAGCTGCCGCAAAACAATTTAATTATTTTATTGAAAATCTTCCAAAAGAATTTTCTTTTTCATTAATCATTGCATTAGCTGGTCTAATAACTTCTTTTATTTATGCACGAAAGTTTTTCATTTTCAATCTTATTGTTTTTCTATCAGCAGTTTTTTATTCCATTAACTATGATATAAATGACATTGATTCGTACTTTTTATTAGCTTATATCTCTCTTGCTTTCTTTACAGCATTTGGAATTTCACAATTGATTTTATTCACTTCCAAAAATAAAATGAAAATTATTTTGCCCGTTTCTACTCTTGTTCTGTTTTTAGGATTACAATTTTACAATAGCTATGATGAAGTAAATCAAAGAAATAATTTTGTCTATGAAGATTATACAAAATCACTTTTAAACTCTTTACCAAAAAACTCAATAGTGTTTAGCTACCAGTGGGATTATTTTATATCCGCATCTTATTATTTTCAATTAGTTGAGAATTTTAGAAAAGATGTTACAGTTATTGATAAAGAGCTATTAAGAAGATCATGGTATTACAAGCAACTTTCAACTAATCATCCAACTTTATTAAATGGTGTTCAAGTTGATGTTGATCAATTTATTGAAGCATTAAAGCCATTTGAACGCGAACAGCAATACAATGCAAACCTTCTTGAAAACCTTTTTAGAAGAATAATGACCGGATTGGTCTCAACCAACATTGATAATCATAATTATTTTGTTGCACCCGAAATTGTTAATGGAGAAATGAAGCGCGGTGAGTTTCAATTGCCACAAGGATATACTTTAGTTCCATATCAGTTTTTATTTAAAGTTGTTAGGACAAGTGAATATGTAGACGCACCATTACCTGATTTTAAAATCAGATTTGGTACAAAAGAAGATCAATATATAAGTTCTCTAAAAGGATTTGTGGCATCAATGCTGGTAAGCAGAGCAATATATGAAGTGCAGTTTAATAAGTTGTACAGGGCAAAAATTTATGTAAAAAAATTAGCGGCAGATTTTCCTGATGTCACTCTGCCGCCTGTATTATCAAATTTAGTATTTAATTGATTCGTCTATTTCATCAATCAGATCATCAGCGCGATCTTTTGATATTTCATCTTTAGTTAAGAATGACTGGAGTATTACATCAATTTGCTGAATCAGATTGCGCTTGTAATATTTAGGAGCAAAAAGAGAACCATCAAGCATGTACAATCTTTGACTTTTTTCATCGTAAAAAGTATAATTAACAAACGGACCGCCCATACCTTTGATATTTAGATCCCATAAACCTTGGGTGTATAAAGCGTACTTGTTATTAAAATTTATTTCCGAAGTTGTATAAAAACTATCAACTAAAACTACGTATGCTGTATCATCGCGAACCTGATAAAACTCTTTAGTCATTCTGTTTCTGATAGATTTTATAGAATCAGCATTTAGATATTCCGGTGTTGCGTTATCAATCCAATGTATAAAAATCCATCGTTCCATTTCGCTCCCAGGTGATCTGCGCAGCCAAACAAATTTATTTTCAGGATCGTTTTTTGCAAGTTTATAATCAGCCTGAACATAAATTAACCAACCATAATCACGCAGCAGCAATCCTTCAATTGCTTGTCTTTCATATCGTGGTGCATACAGACTTTCTTTTAATCTTTTATCAGATATTTTTTGATATGCATATAAAAGATTATCCTTGTTCTTTAAGATTTTAAATTCAAGCTCCTGCATATTTGTAGCAGACAATACTGTTACAAGTTGATTTTTTGCCCATAAATCATATTTGCTAATAATAAAATTATCATCTGTCTCTAATTTTTTTTGAATTTCTTTATCAACAATCGATTTAATGTATTGTGATGTGTAAGAATCAGAACTTAATGGCGCAACAATTACAATATTTTTTTTATTCTTTACTTTATCAATCAGGTTAGATGAGATTCTTTTTATGGTAAAAAGTTTTTCAGGCATTGGGGTGTTTATTTCTACTTCAAATGCAGCTTGCAATGCAACTTTTAGATCTTCAAATTCTAATGAATCTGCCACAACATAAATCTCATCTTCAAAACCGGTTGCCGGTTTTACGGATTGATCACATCCATTAAAAAAATAAATTGAACTAAATATTGATAATGCAATTAAAATCTTTTTCATATTTACCTCGGAACATTTTGTAAGACCAAATCTAAATTTGGAAAAATTATAAAATATAGGACCCACATCGTTAATCCAACTGAAATTGGAATTGATAAATTATCATCTGCATAACCGTAAGAAATATTTTCTACTATTGCACCAATAATTGCAGCAATAAAACCAATCACATACTCCATAGGAAAATTACCAACCTTAGGTGTAAAAATAACAACGATACTTGCACTAATGAAAAAAGATAAAGTTCCTTCAAAACTTTTTCTAAGAAATTTTCTTTTACCAAATTTTCTTCCAATTAATGCGGCCATTGTATCGCTAATAATCAATATTGTAAAGGCAGTTACAAATATCACTTTTGGAAAAATTAAAGCACAAATTAAAGCTGATAAAAGCACGTAAGTTGCCCCCGTTAAATTCTTCTTTTCTTTATCAAGTTCATGCTTACGCAGCAAAAATCCAAATGTTTGATAGAAGAAATTTGCAAAGGGCTTTGATACAAACCTTCCACCATCAACAGTAAGCGCAAATATTGTTAAACAGATAAGAATTAAAATTGAGGTGGAACTTGGAGTAAAATAATAGATGATAGGAATGGATAAAGAAAAGAGATGAATTAGTTTTCTAACTAACTCATCTCTATAATGAATTGTACCGTTATCAATGTGATTCATTTTTAGGGTCTGAATCCTGTGGCTGTCTTTGTTCCATTAATTTTTTCACATGATCAGGAACAGCATCTTCTGGAGTTTTTACTTCTTTCTCAATTGGCGGTAAATTTTCACCACGAATTATACTATCAATCTCTTCTGCATCAAGAATTTCTCTTTCAAGAAGTTCTGCTGAAAGCTTATGAAGTAATTCCATATTATCATTTAATATTTTAACAGCTCTGTCAAAAGCAGAATTAATAATTCCTCTAATTTCATCATCAATTTCAATCGCAGTTTTTTCGCTGTAGTCTCTGTGTTTTTGAATTTCTCTTCCTAAAAAGATTTCTTCCTCTTTTGCACCATAAGCAAGAGGGCCAAGTTTATCACTCATTCCCCATTCACAAACCATTTTACGAGCGATGTTTGTAGCTTTTTCGATATCATTACCTGCACCGGTTGTGTAATGATTGAAAACTAATTTTTCAGCAGCTCTACCACCCAATGCATATGTAATCATTGCTTCAAGATATTCTTTGGAGTATGTATGTTTTTCATCAATAGGAAGATAACTTGTAACACCAAGCGCTCTGCCACGAGGTATGATTGTAACTTTATGCACAGGGTCAGCTTCAGGGATCATCCTTGCAACTAAAACATGACCAATTTCGTGATAAGAAGTTGTGTTCTTTTCTTTTTCAGAAATGATCAGGCTCTTTCTTTCCATTCCCATCATTACTTTATCTTTAGCTTCTTCAAAGTCAATCATTTCAACTTTTTTCTTATCCTTTCGTGCGGCTAAAAGTGCAGCTTCGTTAACAAGATTTGCTAATTCTGCACCTGCTAATCCTGGAGTTCCTTTAGCAAGAACTTCAACATTTACATCATCACCGAGAGGGATGTTTCTTGTATGAACTTTAAAAATTCCTTCTCTTCCTTTTACATCAGGACGATCAACAACAACTTGCCTATCAAATCTTCCAGGTCTTAATAAAGCGGGGTCAAGAACATCAGGTCTGTTCGTTGCTGCAATAATAATTACTCCACTATTCTGTTCAAATCCATCCATCTCAACAAGCAAAGCATTAAGAGTCTGTTCACGTTCATCGTGTCCACCACCTAATCCAGCACCGCGATGTCTTCCCACAGCATCAATTTCATCAATAAAAATTATACATGGGGCATTTTTCTTACCTTGTTCAAATAAATCACGCACACGACTTGCGCCAACTCCAACAAACATCTCAACAAAATCTGCTCCTGAAATAGAAAAGAATGGAACGCCTGATTCGCCCGCAACTGCACGAGCTAATAATGTTTTACCAGTTCCGGGAGGTCCCAAAAGTAAAACACCTCTTGGAATTTTCCCTCCAAGTTTTTGAAACTTTGTTGGTTCTTTAAGAAATTCTATTATTTCCTGAAGTTCCATTTTAGCTTCATCTGTTCCAGCAACATCTTTAAAAGTTACTCGTTTGCTTGATGGAGTAATCAGTTTAGCTTTGCTCTTTCCAAAAGAAAAAATGCCTTTTGATCCGCCGCCTTGCCCTTGCATTCTTCGCATTATCACAACCCAAACAGCTATGATAAGCACCCAAGGTAAAAATCCAATTAGTATATTCATCCATTCATTTGATTCTTTATCAAACGAATATTGAATTCCCTTTTCTTTCCAAACTGCTTCTTGATCACGAATCATGGGTTCTGGAATGTAAACAGAAATAGCCTTAACTGATACAGACTTACCTTTAATTTTAACATCTGTTTCTTTTCTAAGTTCAGCTTTAAAGGTATAATCATTCTGGTCTGCTTTGATAATACTTGCAGATGAAATATTTTCAGGAGTTTGAAGAAGAACTTCATACTCACCATAAGGAATTTCTGTAAATGTTTCAGCACTTGTTCTAAAAACTTGCATAACAATAACAGCAGCCACAATAACCGCGCCCCAACCAAAAACCAACCTAATAACTTTAGACCAATCAAAATTATCGTCTGGTCTGTTTGGTTTATTGTTTTTTAAATTTTTATTACCCGATTTTTTTTCGTTATCACTCATAATATTTCTTTTAAAATTTTACTCTGCTTTTAATTAAAAAAATTATTCACTTAGACTAAAAATGGTTTTAAGATTTCTATACTTCTGTGCGTAATCTAAACCATAGCCAATAACAAATTTACTAGGAATTTTGAAACCAATATAATCAATTTTGACATTATATTTGAGGCTTTCAGGCTTCATTAAAAGAGTACAAACCTTCATACTGTTAGGGGTATGCTTTTCAAAAATCTCTTCGATATACTTAATAGATAAGCCTGAGTCCACAATGTCTTCAACAATTATTATATCGCGTCCGTTCACATCACAATTTAATTCCTTTAGCAATCGCACATTGCCAGATGAAATTTTAGAATCTCCGTAGCTTGATAACTTAAAAAAATCTATTTCGCAATTTATAGAAACATTTTTTATAAGATCAGAAAGAAAAATAAAAGCTCCGTTAAGAACGCCGATAAAGATTGGAATTTTCCCATTATAATCTTGTGATATTTGTTCTGCCATTTCTTTAATTCGGTTCTGGATTGCCTCTTCTGTGAGGAATGGCACAAAAACATCATCGCCTATAATAAGTTTTTCATTATTAATCTCATTTACTTCAGACATAATCTCAAAACTTTCTTTGATTTAGGAGTTAATTTAAATCGATCATCAAGCCGTTTACCAACAACCCAAACTATTTTACTTCCATTTTCTAAAACTAACATTTCTTGTTTTTCATATGAATTAATTTTTATATCGTTTAGATAATCAGAAATTTTTTTAGTTCCTTTCATTCCAATCGGATAAAATTTATCTCCTGCTTCCCATCTTCTTAAAATAAAACCATCCTTAATCTTGTCAGCAGAAATATACTCTTCATTTTTATTTTTGTTGATTCTCACTTCATCTTTTTTAACTCCGACTATGGAAAAAACTTTGCCACCAATTTTGAATTTACTTCCAACACTTAATCTTTTTGCATCAGCTTTTTTTGAAGTTGATTTCTTCAGAATGCTAATTTCATTTCGTTCTTTTAAAGCAATAAGATTTTCAGAAAGCTCTTCAGATTTTCCTGATTCTTTTTTCTCAAGTAAAAAGATTTTTTTTAAATCACTTGATTCTAGTTTAACAGAAAATAATTCATCAACAATTTCTTTAATTGAATTAGATGCAATAAAAGCATTACTCTTTTTTATGAATTCTAGAGGAATTGAGATGTTTTTATTTTTCTCAACTTTTATATGCGATTTAAACTCACCTAAAACTTCAACAATCCACGAATTTAATCTTTGCAAATTTAATGAAGTATTTAGCGAAGCATTAGTAAATGAAGGATTTAAATTCTTTTTGATCAGTGGAATCACTTCGTTTCTTAAATAGTTTCTTTCAAAATCATTAGAAAGATTTGATTCATCAATTCTATATTCAAATTTATTCACTTCCAGATAATCTAGAATTTCTTTTTTTGTTAATGACAAAATCGGACGAACAATAATTTTTCTTTTAACGGGAATTCCAGCTATCCCTTTTATTCCTGCCCCTTTTACAAGGTTTAATAAAACAGTTTCAGCATTATCATCGGCGTTGTGAGCTGTCACAATTTTGTCGTATCCATTTTCTTTAGAAACTTTTTCAAAAAAATCATAACGGATCTTTCTGCCAGCAGCTTCTATAGAAATTTTATTTTTCTTTGAATAAGCTTTTACATCCTTACGAAGAAGAAAAAATGGGATTGCTAATTCTTCACAAATGGCATTACAAAATTGTTCATCTCTCTCAGAATCTTTTCCGCGTAAAAGATGATTGATATGTGCAGCTCCAATTTTAATCTTGAATTTATTTTTAAATTTATGTAAGAAGTGAAGCAAAAAAACTGAATCAGGTCCGCCGCTTAAAGCAACAAGAACTTTTTCTCCGGATAAAAGAAGTTCATTCTCTTTAATAAACCTTAAGACTTTTTGTTCTGTTGATTTCATCAATTTAAAAAGATAGAGGATTCATCCTGACTTTTACTCTCCATAATCCTTTCAACATATTTTCCCAAAACATCAAATTCAAGATTAACAGTGTCACCAATTTTTTTATCAGAAAAAATCGTTTCTTTCCAGGTATGCGGAATTATCCCAACGGAGAATGAATTATTTTTTAAATCAGCAACTGTCATGCTAACACCATCAATTGCTACTGAGCCGACATAGATTAAATATTGCTTAAATTTTTCCGGAAACGAAATTGTAAGCCAATGGCTGTTAGAGAGCTCTTTTATGTCTTCAACTTTCCCGGTTGTGTCAATATGTCCAAGAACAAAATGTCCTCCTAATCTGGCTTCGGCAGCTAAAGGTCTTTCAAGGTTCACATTCATACCTTGCTTAAGAACTCCAAGATTAGTTTTATTTAGAGTTTCTTCTATCGTATCAACCGCAAAAGCATTTCCTTTAATCTTTACTACAGTTAAACAGCATCCGTTGACCGCAACGCTGCTTCCGATTTGCAGATCCTGCATAATTATTTTTGCCTCAATTACAAATTGGAACCCATCCCCAGTAGTGATTTTCTCTTTGAGTATACCTTTTTCTTCAACTAATCCAGTAAACATATATTCCTTCAATAAAATATTTTTGAGTAAAGTTATGAACAGAGTTACTAATTTTTATTTCTTTGAATAAGCTCTATCTAACAAGTTCAATAAGAATATCATCTCCAATTTTTTGTGTTTGTCTAACATTTAATTTTGGAGCATCACCAAGTTTTTTGGAATTAAATTCTGAAAATGTATTCAAACCACTGCCAAGAATTTTTGGACTAACAAATAAATAAATATCATCAAATAAATTTTGTTTGATAAAGGATGAATATATTCTGCTTCCACCTTCAACGAGAACTGATGTTATTTGAAGTTTTGATAATTCTTTTAAAACAGCTTTCAAACTCATTCTTCCCTGTTTATCAAGTTTTGCAAATAAAACTTTTACATCTAGTTTTTTCAGCTTTTTAATTTTACTCAATTTAGATTTATTTGTTTCCGAGGTTACAACAATTGTTTTTTTATCAGAATTGTACTTAAATAAATTTAAATCATATTTCAATTTTAGATTTGAATCCAACACTACTCGATATGGATCTCTTCCATCAACCATTCTAACGGTAAGTTTTGGATTATCAATTCGTGCGGTTTCAGAACCGATTAAAATAGCATCATACTTAGCCCGTAACCAATGCACATACTTTCTTGATTCATTTGATGAAATCCAGGTAGAATGTTTATTCTTATCCGCAATCATTCCGTCTAATGTTTGCGCGACTTTTAGAGTAACATATGGAATTTTATTTTTAATAAACTTGAAGAAAAACTTATTTAGTTCGATACATTCTTTTTCAAGGACACCTACTTTAACATCAACGCCGGCTTTCTTTAAAGCCTTAATTCCATTACCGCTAACAAGTGGATTAATATCAAGAGTACCGATTACAACCCGTTTAATTTTTTCTTCTAAGATTCGATCAACACAAGGAGGTGTTTTACCATGATGGCTGCAAGGTTCTAGGTTTACATATAAAGTCGAGCCTTCAAGTGATTCCGCCGAGGAATTTATTGCGTTTATTTCGGCATGATCATCGCCAAACTTTTGATGATATCCCGCCCCAATTATTCTGTTATCTTTTATTATCACACATCCAACAAGTGGATTTGGACTGACGTTGCCTTCGCCTTTTTTGGCTATCTCAATTGCAAGTTGTATGTATGATTCATCTGCCAAAGTTTTATTTATTTAATCTCTATAATTTCAAACTCCAATAATCCAGCAGGAGCTTTTACTTGAACTTTTTGTCCTAACTTTGCACCTATTAATCCCTGTCCAACAGGTGATGTAACGGAAATTTTACCTTCTTGAAAATCCGCTTCTTCAGGTGATACCAAGAGATATTCAACAACTTTTTTGGTTTTAAGATTCTTGATCTTAACTGTGGAAAGCAAATGCGCCTCATCGGTTGGCATTTTTGAAGTATCAATAACTCTTGCGCGTGAAAGGACATCTTCCATTTTGCTGATCTTCAATTCAAACAAGCCTTGTTCTTCTTTTGCAGCATCATATTCAGCATTCTCAGAAAGATCGCCGTGGGCTCGTGCTTCGGCAATTTTGGCAGCCATTTTCTTTCTGCCGTTAGTTTTCATTTCTTGAAGTTCTTTTTCAAGTTCTATTAATCTTTCTCTTGTCAAATAAACAAAATTTCCAGCGGACATAATAAATCTCTGTTTGTTAATGATTTAAAAAAAATTGCCACCGTTCCGATAAATCGGAGCAGTGGCACCTCAAAAATAAGAATTGATTGTTTGGATGTCAAGAATCCAAATTATTTTAAAATTTTTTCAATAAATGCCTAAGTGCGAGTTTTGAAACAAAAGGAAAGAGTTTTGCATTAAAAAATAAAATCCCCGCTGCCAAAGCAACGGGGTTAACAATTAGCTATTAAGAGGTGCATATTTTTTAGAACTAATCAAAATTAAAAATATTAAGTCCGAAAAAAATATTCCTTCGGAACTAGTAGGCGTATATTTGAGGCTATTTAATTAACGTCATTTTTTTAGTTTCTATAAAATTACTTGCTTTTATTGAGTAGAAGTAAACACCACTTGAATATTTAGAAGCATTAAAGTTAACATTATATCTTCCAGCTTCTTTTGAATCATTTAAAAGAGTTAGAACTTCATTTTCAAGTATATCAAATATCTTTACACTTACATCGGATTTTTGTGGTAATTAAAATGATATTATTGTACTTGGGTTAGATGAATTCGGATAATTCTGTGATAACTCAAACTTAGTCGGTGTACCAAAGACTGCTGTTTCGGCTAAGTTGTAATATGTTATATTTCCGTTAAAATCAATTTGTTTCATTCTGTAATTATACTCTCCTGCAACAATGTTAAAATCTAAGTATGTATATGTTTTGGGCTCTGTAGTTGTACCACATCCCTCAACAAACCCTAAACTTTTCCAGCTGTCTGATGATGCTAATTTACTTTCAACGTCAAACCCATGATTATTTAGTTCTGTGGCTGTTGTCCAAGAAAGCAAAATATTATCACTGTTAACAGAAGTACTAAATGATGAGAGTTCAACATGGACAAAATATTTATGGTGTAAATTTTTGCGAGGTAGTAATTTCCCTTGTAACAACAAGAATTTTTAAATATTGTCAAAAAAAGGTCAGTTAATCTAAAGAAATTAAAAAAAAACTCGATAATTAGTTAAAAACTATTTACTACTTTTAGAAAGGGATACAATGGCACTCTTCACCTGGTCAGCAAAATATGAAACAGGTATTTTTATAGTTGATACTCAGCATAAAAAACTTGTTGAAGCAATAAACACACTACATGATGCTATGAAAGATGGTAAAGGAAAAGAAAAAGCAGAATCAACTTTAAACTTTCTTGTTAATTACACTGTTCAACATTTTAATTCTGAAGAAGATCTGATGAAGAAAAAGGCTTATCCCGATTTTGTAAATCACAAAGCGGTGCACGACAAACTGGTTGCTGAAGTAAAGGATATGAAAGCAAAATACATGGCTGGCAAAGTATTACCAATGCAGGTTTCTGCATTTATGTCAGATTGGCTAAAGTCTCATATTTTAGGGACAGATAAAAAATATGTCTCATTTTTAAAAAATTAACTGGGCACATCCGTCTTCAGCTTAATACAACTAACCAAAGCTGAAATTATCGGACAATAGAAAAAAGAGCTCTTCTGAGCTCTTTTTTATTATTTAATTCTGCTATGCAATAATGATTCTTTGGCGCATCATCCTTAATTTTACACCGCAATTATTTTAGCCCACGTAGCTCAGGGGATAGAGCGACGGTTTCCTAAACCGCAGGTCGCAGGTTCGATTCCTGCCGTGGGTACTACTGCTTTAATACATCCGCAACAGAATTTAAGTAGTAAGTTGGTTTGATATCTGAGTTACCATTTTCATAGAGTTTCACTCCGGTGGAAACTAACGCCGTATCAATTCCTAATTTATTACCCATCAAAATATCAGTTTCTAATCTATCACCAATTAAAATTGAATTAAATAAATCCCCATTTAGTCTTGACTTGATTTCCTCAATCATAAAATCTGAAGGTTTGCCAAAATGCAATTCTAATTTTTTATGAGTTCTTTTTTCTAGTGCTGAAATTGTTGAACCTGCATCAAGAACTTCGCCGCCATCAACGGGACAAGTATCATCAATGTTTGCTGCAAAAAATCTGGCTCCATTTTCTAGGGCCTTTGCTGCAATTTCTAGTTTATCATAATTTAAGGTTCGATCAAGCGTTACAATTAGTATTTGTATTTCTTTAGGATTTGCAGAATAATTTAAACCGGAATCAACTAGTTCATCAATAAATATTTGTTCGCCAATAGCATAAAATTGTTTTTTTGGATGATTACTGATTAAATAGTTTTTTAACACAATTGTTGAGTTTAATATTTCAGTTTCTTCAATATTTAATCCAAACCCTTTTAAGAAAAGGTAATAATCTTTAATGGTTCCTGTCGTTTTGTTTGAAATAAAAAGAATCTTCTTCCCAAGCTTTTTGAGGTAATTTATAGTCTTATCAGCATTAGGAATAATATTTTCACCACGATAAACAGTGCCATCCAAATCAAATATAAATGTGTTGTATTTATTTAGCATAATTCAGTTTGCTTTAAAAACACCAAATGATTTGGTTTCAATTAATATTAGTTGATTAGTTTTATAAATATTTCTGTGGTACTTATCAAATACAGAATTTGCACTATATAATTCACGCAATGGGAAATCAAACTTGATTGAAAGTTTATCGTCGCCAAGATTAAAAATGCAAATTGTTTTTTATCACCAAGTACACTCTCAAATGCAAATGCTTTTTTATCGTTATCAGAGAAAATAAATTTAATTGTTCCAAGTTTTAATTCTTTGCATTCGTTTTTTATTGTAATAATATCTTTATAATAATTTAATAGATCTTTGTTTTGCTCAACAGTGTATGAACCAAATCCTTTCTTAAAGCCAGATGTTTCATCAATAACTTCATTCTCATATTTCATATCATCCCAAATCATAGGCTTACGGTCGTGTGGATCATCGGCGCCCCACATCCCAACTTCATCGCCATAATAAATCATTGATGCACCTCGGTAAAGGATTTGAAATGCAGCAATTAGCTTCTGTTTTTCATAAACTTCTTTGCCTGGTTTCCCCGGATTATAATTAGGATTATCTTCGTTTGCATCGTGTTCATATTTACGATCAGGATTTTGAATTAAACTCGAAAGTCTTTCCGTATCATGGCTGGACAAAAGATTTTGAAGTACAAATAAATTTTCAGAGTCATAAGTTTCATCAATCTTTTTTAATCTTTCAATAAACTCATCTACTGATATTTTGTTTTTATCTGCAACAAAAAAATCATTAACCGCAAATGCAAAATCGTAATTCATTAAAGCATCAAATGGTCCATTTGAAGAAACAAAATCGGCAGACAATTCCCACAACTCACCAACAATTATAGATTGATTATTAATTGATTTAACAAGTTTACTCCATTGTTTCCAAAATCCGATTGGAACTTCGCGAGCAACATCTAGTCGCCAACCATCAATTCCATCAGATGGATTACCATCACCATTTGGATCCATCCATTTTTGAGTTGAATGATAAATATATTGCTTCGGTCCTTCTACTAAATCATCTATTGTACGATTAAATTCTGGGAGTGATTTATGACCCCACCAGCCTTTGTAGTCAAATTCATTTGTTGCTGTTACGGGATCATCAAATGAATCAATTATAAACCAATCTTTATACTTTGATTGTTCCTGATAATTAACAATATCCTGAAAGGCCCAGAACTGCACTCCAGTATGATTAAAAACTCCGTCAATGATTATTTTCATTCCGCGTTCATGAACTTCATCAACCAACTTTAAAAATAATTTGTCAGCTTCTGTCCATTTCCATCTTAGCAGGATTTTCTGGAATTTCTGAACACATTAATTTTTTATCACCAACCGGATCAGGTCCAAAGTTTACATCGATATGATGATAGCTTGAACCATCATACTTGTGCATTGAAACTGCTTCAAACACTGGATTGAGATAAATTGCACCAACTCCCATATCTTTTAGATAATCCAGCCTGTTAATAATCCCTTGAATATCACCGCCATATCTTCTATCGGTAAGATGATTTCTTACTTGTCCGCCGAGTTTTTGTTCCCAGTCACTTTGTTCAAACCAGTTAGATGTCCAGTTTGTAACCTTCCAATCCTTTGGAATAGATTTATCGTTGATAAAAACTTTTTCTGCTTCAGGATCATTTGATAAATCACTGTTTGCAAATCTTTCTGGAAATATTTGATACCACACAACACCTTTTGCCCACTCAGGCAGTTTGTTTTGCGCAAAAGTTGTGTTGATTAGAATAGTTAAGACGATAAAATATTTTAGTTTCATAATCCTAATTCAGTTTTCATAAGTTCTAGAGCCTGTATAATTGAATGAGGCCAATAGCCAAGTTCACTTTGTGCCTTGATTGTTATTAATCCTGATTTCAGAGGTCTACGTGCAGGTTGGTTTAAATCTTCTGTTTTAATTTTACTTATTAAAGATTTATCAAGGTTAAAATAATCAGCAATCATAAGTGTAAAATCAAAACGAGACAAAAACTGACTGCCGCCGATATTATAAATTCCTTCCTTTTGCAACTCAACAATTTTATTAATTCCCTGTACCAGATCGTCAATAAAAGTTGGATTGTTTATTTGGTCGTCCACAATTTTGATCGGTTTTTTTGTAAGTAAAGAATCTACTACCCACTTAACAAAATCAGGACGACTAAACTTTGCAGTGCCATATAAAACATTTGTTCTTAAAATGGTGTATTTAATGCCACTTAACTTTAAAACATTCTCACTTGCTAATTTTGTTCGAGCATAATACCCAAGCGGATTTGGAATATCATTTTCCAAATAGGGTCCGTTTTTCCCGTCAAAAATATAGTCTGTTGAGATATGAATTAAATGTGAATCTAAAACTCTTGCTGATTCGGAAAGATGTTCTACGCCCTTTACATTTATTTTCCAAGCGAGTTCTCGTTCGGTTTCGCTTAAATCCACATTTGTAAATGCAGCTGCATTTATTATAAAATCAGGACAGAAGTCTTTTATTATTTTTTTAATGTCGTTTCGGTTTGAAATATCGCACTGCAAATAATCAAGCTCTTCAAATACAGATTTTTCTTCCACAGAAGTAGATAGTAGTTCCACATCGTTTAGAGAAGAGTAGAACTCAACTACACGTTGCCCAAGCATACCGTTAGCGCCAGCTACAAGTATTCTTCTTTTTATAAGATCAATAGAAAACATATTTATTCAATTAATTTATTTGCAACAAATTGCTCAGCACTCTCAACAGCATTTTTTAATGAATTGATAGCATTATTATTTCTAATATAACTATAAAAGAAAGATGCCCCAAAAACATCGCCACACCCAATAATATTTGGATTAATAATTTTCTTAGCGGCTATAAAGTACGATGAAATTTCGTTTTGTCGAGAATAGAAAACTTTTGCTCCAAGTTCACCCTTTGTAACACAAATAACTTTTACACCAAGAATAAACAGTTCTTCAACAATTTCCAGTTCTGTTTTCTTGCTAGATAAAGTAAATAATTCATTTTGGTTAACCTGAATTACATCTGAACACTTTGCCCAATTTTCAAAATCATAAATTATTCTAAATTCTCTTTTATAATCATCACCAATCCCGCGCGAAAGTGTATGAATATCAATATAAATCAAACCAGAATAATTATCTCTTAATTGTTTTAACTGTTCAAGAGTTATATCAAAACCGGTAATCATATTAATTAAAATGCCATCAAAAAAATTTAGATCTGAAAAGTTAAGCTTTAGATTATTTGTGATATTTTCATATTTCTCGTGTCTTTCTCTGTCTTTTTCAAGATTAAGATGAACTCTTGGAATTCTATCCGTTTTTTGAAGAAAGCCTGAGTTAACTTTTTCAAATTCAGGTTTAAAGTAACTGTAAGTCTCATCATCAATTTGGGAGCAGAGAAAAATTTCATCTTCATTTTTCTTTAAACGATTTAAAGCCGAGACAGAATAATATATTCCACCTGCACTTATACTTTCCATTTTATCTAATCTGATAAAATCCAAAACCGAATGTCCGATAACAAGTAATTTCATCATTATAAACTTTTGTTACTCAAAATTACTATTGATTTTAATACTATCTAAATCAAATCCACTAAATATGTGTTAAACAAAGTTCATTATTCAATCAAAATGATATATATTTGAGAACAAATCTGACAAAATAATTATTATGAAAATCGGAATAACTTGTTATCCTACATATGGCGGCAGTGGTGTAATTGCAACTGAATTAGGTAAAGAATTAGCTTTACGTGGTCATAAAGTTCACTTTATCAGTTATGCCCTCCCATTCAGACTTACAAAATATATTGAGAATATATTTTTCACGAAGTTGAAACAAGCACATATCCTTTGTTTGAATTTCCACTATACAGTTTAGCCCTTGCAAGTAAGATGATTGAGGTTGCCGAGTTTGAAAAATTAGATTTACTTCACGTTCATTATGCAATTCCACATGCAACATCAGCATATCTTGCAAAACAAATTGTTAAGAATAAAAACTTAAAATCACAACCACACTTCACGGCACTGATATAACTTTAGTTGGTTTGGAACCATCATTTCTTCCGCTTGTAAAATTTAGTATTGAACAAAGTGATGGCATTACAGCTGTTTCAAGATTTTTAAAAGAAAAAACACTAACTAATTATTCGATCGAAAAAGAAATAAGTGTTATTCCAAATTTTGTTGATACAGATCTGTTTAAAAAAGTCTCAATAAATGATTGTGCATTTAGAAAACATATCGCTCCAAATGGTGAAAAAATATTAGTTCATACATCTAATTTTCGTCCGATAAAAAGAGTTTCGGATGCTATCCGTGTATTTGATATCGTTCAAAAAGAAGTTCCATCAAAACTTTTACTTGTTGGTGATGGACCTGACAGATCTGAATGTGAGAGATTAACAAGAGAGTTGAATCTTACAGATAGTGTTAAATTTCTTGGCAAGCAGGATGGCTTAGTTGAAATATTAAGTTCTTCAGATGTATTTTTGATACCATCACAATCCGAAAGTTTTGGGTTAGCTGCTCTTGAGGCAATGTCATGCGGATTGCCTGTTGTTAGTTCAAGTGTTGGCGGATTACCTGAGTTAGTTAAACATAATGAATGTGGGTTTATTGCAGAAATTGGTGATGTAGAAAGAATGGCTAAGTACACTTTAGATCTTTTAACCAATGAAAAGAAGTATGAGATATTTTCTCAAAATGCTCGGAGTAGAACATTACAAAATTTTGATAAATCAATTGTAGTCCCTATGTACGAACAACATTATAAAAATATTTTAGAACAGTAAAATGATTATTTATTGTGCAGGACCAATAAGAGGAAACACAACTTATCAGGAAAATTATTCTGAAATTGTACGTATTGTTGAATCCACAGGACATACCGCTCTTTCTGAAGTAAGTACTAAATTTAGTTCGTCTATTCCATTAAGCGCAAAACAGATATATACTCGTGATATAAAATGGATTGACGGCAGTAAACTACTGATTGCAGAGGTTTCCGGTCCAAGTTTGGGTGTGGGATTTGAAGTTGCTTATGCGTTGCTTGTAAAAAAAATTCCAGTGCTCGCAGTTTATCAAGAACAAGCTCCTCAAATTTCTTCAATGGTTGCTGGTTGTGGTGATCCGAAACTGCAAGTAAAAAAATATTCAAACATTGATGATCTGACTAGCATCGTTAAAAATTTCATTGTTACTAATGGCGGCAATTGAACGAAAAAAGCTTTATCGAAAATTGGGTAAGTAACGTTCTTTCCTCTGGGATTAAAGAATTTCCACTCCATTTTATAATTGAACTCCAGCTCGATATTATTTCCATTCCCATTAAAACGCTGGTTATTGGGCGGGAGTTTTTTGGTGCTTACGAAATAATAACAACTGATGGTGAATCTGTTTATCAAGCTACTAGCTATGATGAAGCTAAATTTATTGTTTACAGTTCTAAAGAAAGAAACGGTAAAGCATACATTCCGAAAGATAAATCTGTAATCAAATCAATTTTAGATTCTTACAATAATTATTTAGATGATCTTCTTAATCGAATAAAAAAGATTATAAAAAGAATTTTCCTGATGGAAAAAATATGCATGTTGTTTCAAATGAGATCTTTCAAAAGTTAAATCTTATCAGGTATTAATTTTGGCAACAGAAGTATCGCAAAAAATATACGACTACTTTTCATCACTTTACGGAAAAGAAGCTGCGGATAAGTATTTACAATTTATCGAACTGGATAGCGCTCAGTACATACGAGTAAATACATCGAAAATTTCAAGAGATGATTTATCCAAAATACTTTTTGAAAAATATCAAATAAAATCTTTACCGATTAATCATTTTGAAAAAGTATTAAAAATAATTGAAGGAAATGAAAGGATAGGTAAAACATTTGAGCACGTAATGGGGTTTTACTACATTCAGTCTCTTTCCTCAATGATGCCGCCGCTAATCTTAAATCCAACAAGTGATGATGTTGTACTGGATCTTTGCGGTGCCCCTGGATCTAAATCCACGCAGATTGCAGAGATGATGAACAATCGTGGTGCGCTTTTAATTAATGAGGTGGATAATGAAAGAATCAAGTCTTTAGTATTTAATCTTGAACGAATGAATATCATCAATTCTTCAGTAATTCATTCAAAAGGTGAAGTACTCAGCAAAGTTTATGATGATCACTTTACAAAAGTACTTGTGGATGCACCATGCAGCGGACTTGGAATCATTCAGAAAAAAGGTGAAGTAAGTAATTGGTGGTCGTTGGATCATGTTGACAGGTTGCAACATCTGCAAACGCGATTACTTATTGCGGCAATAAAAATGGCAAGAGTAGGAGCGGAAATTGTTTACTCAACCTGCACCTTATCTGTTGAAGAAAACGAATTAGTAATTGATAAGATTTTAGAAAAGTATCCTGTGGAATTGTTAGAAATAAATTTACCTATCCCTTCCCGACAAGCGTTTACAGAGTATGGAGAAAAACAACTAAATCCTGAATTGAAAAAGCTATACGCATTCTGCCTTGGGAAATTGATTCTGATGGTTTCTTTTTGGTAAAGATGAGAAAGGTCGATGTTACTGAATCACCAGAAAAGAAAATCTTAGAGAGACAGAAAACAGGATTGTAAAAAGTAATCATAAAGAAATTCAAGAATACATAAATTATATTTCAGAGCATTTTGGTGTTGATAGGAAAGTGTTAGATAATTACAAATACATTTTCAGAGGCAAAGATATTTTCTTTGTTGTTAGTGATTGGGATGAAGAAAATATAGGATTATTTAATAGGATTGGATTGAAACTTGGAACGCTCGATAAAAAGACAGGATAACATTTAATTCTCAGGCAGCACAGGTTTTAGACAAACAAATCACAAAATTTATTTACCATTTAAAAATGATGATGAGTTATTAAACTATTTAACTGGTTGGAAAATTAAGGATGTTGAAATTCCTCTTGGTCAATATGTGGTTAAGTACAATAACTGGATGCTGGGAACAGCAGTAATGACTGTTGAGGGCTTAAAAGCAGATTCCCCCGAACAAAACGCACACAAAAGTTTGAATTCTAAAATTATTTTAATAGAATCATTTTTTTTGTTTCTAAATAATCTCCTGCCTTTAATTGATAGAAATAAAAACCTGAACTTAATTGGTAATTGTAAATTGAAAATTGTGCATTGTAAACTCCTGCTGGTTTTAAATTCATCAACTAGAGTTGCAACCTCATTACCCAATACGTCAAATACTTTTAGAGAAACAAATTGTGCACTACTTATTGTGTACTTAATACTTGTGTTTGGATTGAAAGGGTTGGGATAGTTTTGAAATAATTGAAATTCTGAAACGCTTATTACTTCCAGTTTCAATTCCTGTTGGTGCAACGGGCTTAAGTTTAAATTCCATTATTTGGAATTACTTTGGAAAGAACGACGGTTCCGGAATCTGTTACCATTGTTGTTAATGTGTCTACAATTCCGTTTTGTTCTGATCGAACAAAATTCCAATTATCCGGAATTTTTATGTATGCACTTAAAGGATAGTTATAAATTAGGTTATCTAAATTATTTTCCACATTAATTTCTATTAAGCCACTCGACGAAGAAATGATTTGATAATTGGAATTATCTCTTTCTTTAATATATCGGGTAATGTTTCCAACTGTTTCTACCCACTTCTTTATTTGATGATCTTGCCCATAGAAAATCACACAATGAGGTTAACCATTCAGTTGTAACCGGTTGATATATTCCCGCATTTATTAATTCTTGAAGTTGAGTAAACGGAACAACATCGTGAATGATGATCATTCCCCATTTATGGTTATCAATTGAGTTTTGAGTCCAATCTAAAAAAGTATAAAGTTCATCAAGATCATCATCAACAGAATTCCTAGGTAAACTAAATTCAACAACTTTCGCATTCAATCCAAACCACTGCTCTTTAGTTAATGATGAATCGTTTGGAACTTGTCCAAGTGTTCTGCCATTTTTCATAAAACAAACTTGCAGCAGAATCAACAAGAGAATTATGAAGGTATAAGGGTAGTTTAATGAAATACACTTGGAATTAGGAACTTTGATCTATGGAATCTTTTGACTTATTA